>JABEVA010000223.1 GCA_013044065.1 Phycisphaerae bacterium | reverse complement strand
GTTTTTTGCCAAGCCGGTTGACGGCTTGATGTACAGACTTTCGGCCTTGGCGCTAGCGCCAAGGCGGTTTTAGGGGTAGTTTTGCGAAAGTTGGGTTAGCCACGGCGTCGACACCACCAGTCGAGTGGCTATATCGCCTGCCCTTTTCCGCGGCACCAGCGATGGCAGCCCATTCCAACAGGCCTGCTCTAGCAGTAAAACGCGACTGGTAAATTTCGAGGGAACTCGCTTGGACCAACATTGACTTTCAACACGGAGAGGCCGGTGCCGGCGGGGCGTCGACGCCGCATCTGGGATAAGTCGCGTTGTTCGGCTGAGCTCTGGTCATACATCCGCCACGCGGATGTGATAGGTTTCTTCCAAAACTTCTCCGGTGCATACATCTATCTCTTCCAAATTGCTCGGACCCAACCCCATAAACGAAAATGGCGATTCGAGCACAAACAATCCGTTGCGCTGTTCCTGTTCGAAAGTGACGGCGGCCTGCGGCCCGGGCCATTGCGGCCACACCGGATCAAACGTGCCGCGAAACGTCACCTGCCGGGCAATCTGCCCCATCGCTTCCAAAAAGCTGATTTCTCGACCATCCAGCGTCAGCGTGTGGCCGCCAGTACACCCGAACGAACGTACCAGCCGCAAACCAAGCCCGTGGTAGTTAATTCGTCGCCCGTCGGGCAAGGCCCAACTCCATTGGCTTTTGATCAGATGGCAGTTGCGGCGGACGGTGATACGGGTAACCCATGTCCAGACAAAGGCGTTGCCAACGTGGCGGGCGCGAAGCGTGCGGTTTTCCAGAAAGATCGGCTCGGTGACATCAACACTTTCCCAGGCAAGCGTTTCGGTAAAGCCCACCTCTTCACCGTCGCTTGCAACATTGAGCAACTCAACATGACGCTGCCGCCCTACTGCTTCACCGGCGATGGTGGAAACTTCTTCCCAGAAGTTGATTTCCCCGGTGCGAAGAGCATACATGAGTCCCTTGTGATGGCGATGATCGTGCGGACTGGCCTGGGAAACCGTGTAGCCCGCTGGTGTATTGAGCGGGTGTAAAAATGGCTTTAAGGAATGGCTGATGTTATAGCGGCCGGCCAATACGCCACCGCTGTAAAATTCCACGCACTCATCACTGATTTGCAATCTCACGTCTTAAAACCCCTTAGACAAAGCAATTTACAGCAACGATCTCAAATGTTGAATGCTGCTCATGGCCTGTGGCACCGTGCCACATTCCACGCTTAGCACAATATCCCGCGGGCAGCCGCGGCAAATTTGAATCACCCGAGCCCAGTCGATCACGCCTTCACCACAGGCACAGCCCACCGCCGTACCCGTCACTTTTCCGCGCTGGGCACTGGACTGACTGTCCGAAATATCCTTGGCGTGCAAATGCACCAGTCGGTCTTTCACCTGCTCCAGCCACAGGTAAGGATCATGCCCGCACAAATAACTGTTACCCGTATCAAAATTGATGCCGATCACCGGCGATGATACCAGCCTCCATATTCGGTCCAGCCCCGCGGGATTTTTGCTGTATTGCTGGTGCGGCTCTAAACCGATGAGAACGTTCCGCGGTTCGGCCACGGCAGCCACTTCGTGGAGGGTATATTTCATCAGCAGGAAATCTTCTTCTTCCGTGGTCCAGGCGGCCTTGGGACCTTCATCCGTGTTCACCACGGGGGCACCACATTCGGCGGCAAACCGCACCGCCTGTTTAAGATATTCCGTTCCAATTTCGGGCCGCACCAACGGCGCGTGCGAAGAAAGCCCGGAAAGCTTGATCCCCGCCTTCTCGCAGGCACGTTTCACCCGATACGGATCGTCCAGCATGGAAACGCTGTGAAAATAACCCGCTTCACTTAGCAATTCCCGGCCCCAATGCACCATCGGTTCCACGTAGCTATAGCCCAATGCCGCGGCTTTTTCCACACCCCACTCAAACGGTTTATCGTCGTGACGGACGAATTCCATGTTAATGCCCAGACTGATTGTTCCCATGATGGAATCTCCTTTGTTTTTCACCCACACCAATTCATTGACCGAGCTTGTTGCGCCCGGCCAGCAGTTCCACCGGCCATTCGTTGAACTGTTCATCCGCACCGGTCAGCGGCAGGTCCACGCGGTCGCCACGCACCGCGCTGATATATGCAGCCAAATTAAGCTCGGCAGATTTGGCCATGCTGGTAAAGCCCGTCACCGGTTCCGGGCCGCCCTCAATCCAAGTCAACATATCAACCACCATGCGTTGCCAGAGTTGCCCCCAATCGCTGGAAAACTTTTCCGTTTTCCGCCCTGCGGCGGTATCAACCTCAAGAGTGTCTTCGCGCTGGATGCGAATGGTGCCTTGTGTACCCACCAGCGTCATCGTCCACGGGCCGTTCATGGCCATGCCGCCGTCCAGAATTCCCTTTCCTCCGCCATCAAATTCAAAGTACGCCACCGCGTGATCTTCCATGGCGTGGCCATAACCGCGCAGGCTGCGCACTCGAGCCTGCCCAAACACCCATCGCACGGGCCGATCGCCATGAAAAAAGCGGAACATATCCAACCAATGCGCACCCCATTCCGAAAGATCCCATCCAGCGATGCCGGCAATGCACATCAGCGGTTCACCTATGGCCCCGGATTGATATAAATCCCTGGCCCGAATAAACGCGGGTAAATAGCGGCGAACATGACACACCTGAATTTTCACTCCCGTTTCCCGCGCCGCACGCCGCACCTCGTTCAGGGCCGCCGGACTGGTGACAAACGGTTTCTCACAAATAATTCCCTTGACTCCGGCATAAGCCGCCGCCACAATCATCGGATGGTGCAGTCCCACATACGTACAAATACTGACCAAATCGGGCCGCGTTTCTTTCAGCATCACCTGATAATCAGCGAAACCATTTTCCACGTTAAATTTTTGCTGAAAAGCCTTGAGATTATCCGCGTTGATATCCGCACCCGATTGCAACTGCACCATCGGATTGGCCTGATAAGCGGTAGCATGGGTATAGGCGATCTGATGGCCGCCGCCTTTGTTGCCACTGGCAAGGGCCGCTCCGACCCCAATAATCGCCGCTCTGTATTTCTTTTCCATAGGCAGTTTCCTTTATAAGAACTCCTGATTTCCTATGCCATAGCCGGTTACCTTCTTCGTCCGGTGCATCCCGATGGCCATCGGAACTTCCGTGGCATTTGTCGTGCTCCCGTTTCCCGATTTCCGTCCGCCGCCGCAGCGGCATGGTCGCTCTTTACGTGTTCACACACCAGTTCACCGCATTGATCCACAGCCGCCGCAAAGCCGGGCTTTGAAACGCCCGCATATCATGGCCGTTGGCCAGATATACAACTTTTCCCGCCCCGCCAATGCGCCCACCTTCCGCGGTCATCACCATCGGACGCCGGGCCGAATCCCAAAGCACTTCAGCGTGAATCGTTGGCTTAAATTCCGCAGCAATTTGAACGTTGTAGTACAACTCATCATGCAGATGGTAATCCGCCACATCTTTAACGACCGGATGGCCAGTGGGCAGCACGCCAATGGTGTAATCACCCACGGGCGAATGTGTAGTCAGGTTCCACACCCAGGAAAAACCGATTAGGCCACCAAAACTTGGCCAATCATCATAACTGGCAATGGCACCATGATGGGCGATCAAAGGCCGACCCGAGGCCACGTAGGCCCGAAATGCTTTCTGGTGACTTGCCCGCATCGGTCGGTATGGCAGCGGAGCCATTCCGCGCCAATGCAGCCCCATCAGCACCAATAAATCGCAGTCATCCAAGTGATCAAACGCATCCACACCGTCGTACCGTCGGTAAGCCAACGAAGGACCAAGCCACCCGGCAATGATCTGTGATTGTTGATCCACCGGATGAAACTCCGGCCCGCCGATATGAAAAACAATTTGTTTCATGGGCACTTCTCCTGCGTTTCGTTGCCCGCAGCCATGTTTACCACCGCTATCCAAGCCACCAGGCTTCGCCACACCGCCCCCAAAGCGACCATGTGACCCCGCCTGACAGGTTTGATTATGACCGCAGTCAATGGCATAATCTTCCACAATTGGGCAATGGTAGATTTTGAACATTGGCAATTGACTTTTATGACTGCGGGCGAAATGCTCACGATGGGTCGAACTATTTATCATGCCGATACCTGCCGCTCGCTACGGGCTGCCGCAGCGCGTGGCCAGGTAACACTCACGGCGTTGGCTCGTGGCGGATACCCTGGTCAACGATTGCCGCCGCAGGTTCTGCCCGAGTTGTGTTCGGTGGGTTTCTGGAATGCCGCACATCCCCAATCCTGGGGACTCGATTGGCATCGCAACGAAGGCCTGGAATTGACCTATTTGGCCCGCGGAAATCTAAGCTTTGCAGTCGATGAGCGGCCCCATGCGCTGCACAAGGGAGATGTCACACTTTGCCGACCCTGGCAAATTCATCGCGTGGGCAATCCGCACGTCACGGCAAGCCGGCTTTATTGGCTGATTCTGGATGTGGGAGTCCGGCGGCCCAGGCAGGCCTGGCGTTGGCCCAGTTGGTTGGTCTGTTCGCCGACGGATCAGCGCCACCTCACCCGCCTGCTCTGCGAAAACAACCAATCGGTTTGGCGTGCCGCTCCGGAAATTGAAGTCTATTTTCAGCGTTTGGGGGAAACCATCGCCGCACCCTTTGATGCCCACACGGCCACGCGGTTGGCTTTGCATATTAACGAACTGCTGGTGGCAATTCTGGAAATGTTGCAGGACCGCCGCAACCGGCCCAACCTTATTAC
>JABEVA010000222.1 GCA_013044065.1 Phycisphaerae bacterium | reverse complement strand
TCACGCCAATTTCCGCACCGCCGAAACCACTACCCCCCATAAAGCCGCGACCGCGGGTCGCGCCCAAAACTCCGCGTCTCCGCGCGACGACCTATTCGACAACCGCCTGATCTTTGGCGACAACTTGCTGGCGCTCAAGGCGCTCGAGCAGGAATTCACCGGCATAATCAAGTGCATCTACATTGATCCGCCATATAACACCGGCTCGGCGTTCACGCATTATGACGATGGCATCGAACATTCGCTGTGGCTCTCGCTGATGCGCGACCGACTGGAGATGCTGCGGCGGTTGCTATCGCAGGATGGGTCGATATGGATGACGATAGACGATTCCGAAGGGCACTACTTGAAGGTTCTGTGCGACGAGCTATTTGGGAGGGAAAATTTTCTTGGCACCGTTACGTGGCAGAAAACCACCAGCATCCACAATAACGCCGAATTGTTTTCATCCGCAACCGACATGATCCTGGGTTTCGCCAAGGTGACCGCCCAGTTCAGAATGGGCCGTGCCCCACGTAGTTTGCGTAACGCAGGTGACTATTCCAACCCAGACGAGGACCCACGAGGGCCTTGGGCATCGAGCCCGCTACACGTAAGCCTCACCTCTGGGCAACGCGGCAAGCAATACGCAAGCACCGGCAAGTCGACCGGGCTATTTGCGATTGCCAGCCCGTCCGGCGACGAGATATGGCCGCCGAAAGGCCGATGCTGGGGGTACTCGCTTGAGTCCATCAAGCAGTTTGGGAAGGACGGTTTGCTTTGGTGGGGCAAGGACAGCCGTAACCAGCCACGGTTAAAGCGTTATCTGCGGGAAAACAAGGAGGGCGTGGTACCAACCACACTCTGGCAATCCGAGGAGGTTGGCCACAACCAAGAGGCAAAAATGGAGAATGCTTTATTGCTCCCGGATGTGGAAGCCCTCTTCGCCACCCCCAAGCCGGAGCGTTTGCTGAAACGTGTGCTCGACCTCGCCACAAATCCCGGCGATTGGGTTCTCGATTCCTTCGCCGGCTCCGGCACCACCGGTGCGGTTGCCCACAAAATGGGCCGTAAATGGATCATGGTGGAACTCGGTGAGCATTGCCATACCCACATTATCCCGCGGCTGAAAAAAGTTATTGACGGAACCGATCCGGGCGGTATTACCGAAGCGGTTGGCTGGAAAGGCGGCGGTGGGTTTCGCTATTACCGCCTCGGGCCGTCGCTTTTGGAAAAGGACAAGTTCGGCAATCTGGTAATCAGCAAAGAATTTAACTCAGCCATGCTCGCGGAGTCGCTATGCAAGCTGGAAGGCTTTATTTACGCGCCCAGCACCACGGATTATTGGCAGCATGGCCATTCCACGGAAAATAATTTCATTTTTGTCACCACGCAAACGCTTTCTTATGAACAATTGGCTAAAATATCCGAGGATGTCGGTCCCAATCGGACCTTATTGATTTGCTGCGGCGCGTTTCGCGGTATCAAGGCCGGTGATTTTCCGAATCTGACCGTTAAAAAGATCCCCAAGGCCGTGCTGGCCAAATGCGAATGGGGCCATGATGATTACAGCCTGGAAATACAGAACCTGCCGATGAAGGCGCCGGAGGTCAGTAACGCAGGCATCTTGCCTGCAACGGCGGCAGGCGGGATCCCGGCGCGCCGGGACGGCACACCGCGCCCCAGAACCAAGGCCCAGCGGCGCAAACAGGCCGCGAATAATGATGCGTCCCTGTTTGACATGGCGGGGGAAGACAAATGAGCAATCTCCGCAACGCAGACATCCTGTCTGCCCCCCAGCCAGCCGAGAAAACCCGCAACGCAGAAAAGTTGCTCCCGACCATAGCAGGCGGGACGCCTGCGGTACACGTTGGTAACGCAGACATCTTGTCTGCACCCAACGCAAGCCAGACGCCCTCAGCCCGCAATCCCTCCTCCACGCCGACGTCCCGGTGCGCCAAGATGAACCAGAGGGCCAATCCATGACCGAACCCGCAAAGCCCAATGACGGCCAAATCATCCTCTACCGCACCCCGGACGGCGAGGTTCGAGTTGAGGTCCTGTTCCAGGCCGACACCTTCTGGCTTAGCCAGAAACAACTTGCGGAATTGTTCGCGGTGGAGATTCCCACCATAAATTATCACCTGAAAGAGATTTATGCGTCCGGTGAACTTACCCAGGAATCAACTATTAGAAAATTTCTAATAGTTCAACGCGAGGGAAAACGCGAAGTTGCCCGCGAAATCGATTTTTACAACCTCGATGCCACCATATCCGTTGGCTACTGCGTAAATAGTGCCCAAGCCACGCAGTTTCGTATCTGGGCCACCCGTACCCTGCCGCAACCGATTTGTGAAGCAATCCCCCGTGCTACGCCCCGACACAGCGCAAGGATAGAATACACGAACTGGAGAATAGCATGAAACTCACGGAAACAGAGAAGCGGAAGATTAAACAGGATTTGGCGGCGTGCCTGGCCGGGCAGCAGGAAGTCCGCAAGGTAATGATTTTCGGTTCGTTTCTGACCAGCGATGATCCGCAGGATCTGGATGTGGCGGTGTTTCAGGACAGCAGCGAACATTATCTGCCGCTGGCGCTACGATATCGCAAGCTCCTGCGGCCGGTGGCAGATCAGATTCCGCTGGATGTCATGCCGTTACG
>JABEVA010000221.1 GCA_013044065.1 Phycisphaerae bacterium | reverse complement strand
GTTTTTTGCCAAGCCGGTTGACGGCTTGATGTACAGACTTTCGGCCTTGGCGCTAGCGCCAAGGCGGTTTTAGGGGTAGTTTTGCGAAAGTTGGGTTAGTTACTTTTTACGGCTACCGATGCCTGGCAAATGCTGCCCGTTCCTTGCGCCGCCGTGGTGGTTTGACAGCCCTTATTCATTGGATGCTTCGGGTCCGCTTAAAGCCGTCACCACCGAACTCCATGGATTTTAATTTCCATTGCAACGCTTTAGGGCCGTGGTCATAACCGCCTATCCGCAGCGACTTGTGCCGTACAATCCGGGCGACCGGCCCATATATTGGCATTACATGTATACCTCTCATCAAGATTATCTGGTGGGCGAGGCCAATACCCTGGGCACCCCACCAACAGCCCGTTGAGATTTCAACAGCTTAGAGAACCATCGATGAATATGCCTCGATAATACCGCTTGGGTGCATAACCGAACTGATACCTGCCTATACCCGGCACGGTTTAGCCTTGAGGAACTGGGCATCTATTTCCATGCTGTGGCGGACGCATCAACACCCGTTACCGTCAATGTGGACATCGACCAAAATGGGCAAATACCTCGGGATTCTTTAAACCTGCTCCGTCATGCATTCGCCGGGCTTGCCACACCCCGTGCAGTCCAGCGTGGACACCGCTCGCCCGTTGTAGCGCCGGGAGTAATATAGTTGGCGCCAGCAACTCATTTCCGCATACCCACCGGCACGGAAATCAGCACTATCGACTGCTCGACCAGCTGCTTCTTCTGCTCCTCACCGCCCGGTCGCCGCTACCGCTTTCGGGAACAGGATACTATTTTCCTTGTGAACGTGAATGTGGGTGTTGGCTTCCAATTCACGAAGGCCGTCCAGCATGGCCCGAAGGGTGTTGCACGCCTCCTCCGGGACGGCGTAGCCGCTGCTTAACCGCCGAAGATGCTCCAGACACGCACCGGCACGTTCATGCTCCTGCTCCATGATGGCGACGGGTTGGCTCACTGCCGCTCCTTTGTTCCCAGCATCAATCTCGCGAATACGTGGAAATAAAATGTGTTCTTCCTTGAACATGTGGGCGTCCATTTCGGCGGCAAATCGCTCATAAGTGGCCTTAAGATCCGCCAGCCACCGATAATGCAGCCCATGGACTGTATAGGTCTGATGGATCAGCCGAGCAAGCCGCGGCAATTCATCTTTGAGATAGGCGTGATGGGTGCTTTCAATATGATCCGCCAGCTCGGTGAGGCTGGCGGTGGACCAATCACGTTCTTTGGCATCACTCGCGGTCGCCAGGAGTTCTGCGACCACCGCATCCGGGTTCAATTGATGTTTAGCGCAGGCCTGGCGCAGCGTGGCCTTGCCGCCACAGCAGTAGTCGATGCCACTTTTTTCAAAAATCCGGGAGCGTACCGGTGATTCCACCACCCATTGGGAAACGGGGCTGTCCAGTCCCAGTGTTGCGGTGGTTGATAATACTTCTGCCATGTTTGTACCCCTTTTACCAGACTTTCGGTGCTGCAGCCGACACCATATCGGCCACTGCTTTAATCATAGCGTACCCCCATGAGCAATTCAAGACATTGTTGTCCTATTATGGTGGCGATCCCATCCGTGCCGACCCGGTCATGAGTTTCCGGATGGCCGCGGCTCCTGATCGGGCACCAGCATCCACCATGGCGTCGCCACGCCCTTTGCAACCGTTTTCCATTACTCACTTGGTGCCATAAGCCATTCATTTGTTCTCACTACTCAAAGATTATGTTGCCGCAACTCAGGTGCGATGCGGGTACGGCAGATGCTTTTGGCGATCAGTCACAGGCAACCATGCACCGGCACCAATAGAAGCTGGCTGAAGGAGGATGGCTTTTGGTGCGGCCAGCGCCTCTTGAGATTGCGTCAAACGGAGTCTGGAACGACACCAGGTTCGGTACGCACGGGTGGTGTCGGCTGACTTTGCGCGGGCAGGCGGATGATAAAAACCGTCCCACCCTCGGATCGCTTCTCCGCACGAATCGTACCGCTGTGCAGCTTCACAATGCTGCGGCATATTGCCAGCCCCAAACCTATTCCACGCCGATTGCCCGCGGCCGGCCCGCGGGTAAATTTTTCAAACAGTGGCTCCGGATCGCCCGGAGGCAATCCTGGCCCACGATCGGCAACTTCGATGCGAACGTGCTGGTCTTGTGTGTGAGCCTTGATATCGATCGGACTGTCGGAGGGACTGTAGTTCAGGGCATTGTCAATAAGATTCACCAGCACCTGTTCCAACAGCACGCCATCGACATGCAGCAATGGCAAATCCTGCGGGATGGAAACATTTACCGTTCGCGTCTTTACCCGCCGGGATAGCCGTTGCAGGGCGCTAACCAGAATATCCTGCAAGGGATACCATTCTCGTTTGATCGCCAACCCGCCGGATTCCAACCGTGTCATTTCCAACAGATTCTCGATAAGCCGTTCCATCTGATCTGCCTCTGTGGCAATAGTTTGCAGCAGATCCTGTCGGTCCGATGGTGAAAGGGTCGATCCGCCGTCCAGCAGACTTGTGGCCGCACCGGTAATAACCGCCAGCGGCGTGCGAAAGTCATGCGAAACACCGGAAAAAAGGGTATTGCGGATTAATTCGGTTTCGGTGCGTTCCCAGGCCCGGTGGGCTTCATCGGCCAGACGAATACGTTCCAGCGCCATGGCGAGTTGATTGGCAAAGGTTTCCAGCAAAGCGGTGCGTTCAGGATCAGCGAATTGCTCCATGGAATCACCGGTCAGCCCCACTACGCCGGTGACATTCTGCCCCAGGCGCAGCGGAATAAACAATCCGCGGGCGGACGGCAGCGTCGCGGTGGTTTTGCCCGCGGGCTGATTGTCCTCCAGCACCCATTGCGCCACGCCCAGATCTTTCGGGTCGGGTGGTGTGGGCCAGTCTCCGGCGGCGATGGCCAGTGTGCGGTCCGTGGCTGCCAGCAGAATGACCGTATGGCAGGCGAACATTTCGGAGATATGGCGAACACCAACAGCGAGAAGTGTTTTTGATTCGCGGGCCAACACCAGTTCGCGTGAAAATGCCAGTAGAAAGGCGGTCTGACGTTCGCGCTGATGAGCGGCCCGCGATTGCCGCTGCAAACGGTCTGCCATGGTGGTAATGGTGAGTGCCGTGATCAGCATGACGGCAAGCGTGATGAAGTATTGGGTATCGCTGACCGCAAAACTGTAGTAGGGGGGAACGACGGTAAAATCAAAGAGGCCCACGCTTAGCATGGAGGCCAGCACGGCCGGGCCGCGCCCCAGCCGCAGAGCCACCGCCAATACGCCCAGCAGATAGATCATCAGCACGTTGGTATCGGAAAGGTGCAGGCCGTGGTAAAGCCCGATGCCCAGCAGAGCGATGGCCAGCGTGGCGGCCCCGGCCCAGCCATAACCAGCCAGGTGTACGCTGCGTGGATCCGGGCGATCGGGTGACGGCGACGGCTCGGCGACATCGCGGATAACATAAATATCCACCGGGCCGGCGTGGCGAATCAGCTCATCCACCAGGGAACGCTTCAACCAAGCCCGCCAGCGGTGCTGCTGCCGCAGCGGAGTGCCGACAATGATACGGGTTACATTGCGGCTGCGGGCGAAGGCCAGAATCGCCTGGGCCGGGCGATCCTGAGCCAGGGTGGTCTGCTCGCCACCAAGTTGCTCGGCCAGTCGCAGGGTTTCAAACACCCTCTGCCGGGCGGCGGTCGAGAGTTTGTCGGCACCCGGCTGGTCCACAAAAACCGCAATCCACTCGGCTTTGAAGGCAGTGGCCATGCGCCGGGCCGCGCGCACCAGCCGGGCTGAAAATGGACTCGGGCCGACACAAACCATGATCCGATCAGAGGCCGGCCACACTTCATCGCTGGCATTGTGGCGGCGAAAATCCTCCATTTGAGCGTCCACCCGGTCGGTCATGCGGCGCAGGGATAACTCGCGCAATGCCGATAAATTACCGCGGTTAAAAAACTGCCGGGTGAGATAGTCCACCGAGTGCTGGCGATATATTTTCCCTTCGGCAATGCGCTCCAGCAGTTTTTCCGGGGAGATGTCGATAAGTTGCACCTCCTCGGCCTGCTCCAGCACCCAATCCGGCAGGGTTTCGCGCACTTTAATGCCTGATGTTCTTTCCACCACATCATTGACCGATTCCAGGTGCTGGACATTGAGGGTGGTGAACACATCAATGCCAGCGTCCAGCAGTTCCTGCACATCCTGATAGCGTTTGGCGTGGCGCAGACCGGGGGCGTTGGAATGCGCCAGCTCATCTATACAGATAATAAACGGCTTGCGGGCCAAAGCCGCGTCCAGATCAAATTCCTTGAGCTCAGTTCCTTTGTATTCAACAATTTTGTAAGGCAGTATTTCCAGTCCAAGCAGCAGCATTTCGGTGTCGGGACGGATATGCGGCTCGGCGTAGCCGATGACCACGTCGCGGCCCTGTTCAGCCTGACGGCGGGCTTCCTCCAGCATGGTGTAGGTTTTACCCACACCAGGCGCTGCGCCAAAGAATACCTTCAATTTGCCGCGAGCATGTTGTCGCGCCTCGGCTTTGATTTTCGCCAGCAGGGCATCCGGATTCGGACGTTCATCAGCCATGGTTTACCATCCCGTATGTTATCATAACGCAACGCATTTAATAGGGGTATTTTTGGTCCAGCGCCAAATTAAGCTCCAGCACATTGACGGTTTTTTCTCCGAGTATGTCCAAGGGCCGTCCCACGATGTAGTGATCGACCATATCCTTGAGTTTCGCGGGCGCAATATGCCGCAGTCGGGCGATGCGCGGTATCTGGTAATACGCGGCGGCAATGGATTCATCCGGGTCCAGGCCGGAGCCGGAAGTGGTGACAAGGTCCACCGGCACGGGTTGTTTATTGCCGGGATCGGCGGCGTGCAGGGCGGCGACGCGGACCTTCACGTTTTGAATTAACACCGGGTTGGTCGGGCCGGTGTTGGATCCGCCGGAGGCGGCGGCATTGTAGGGCATCGACGAAGTGGCGCTGGGGCGCGGCCAGAAATACCAGGGTTGGTCAAAGTATTGGCCGATCAGGGCGGACCCCGCCGCTTGGCCGCCAGAAAGCACGTGCTGGCCGGCGCGGTTCACCAGGGAACCTTCTGCCTGCCATGGAAAAAACAGGTGGGCGATCCCGGTTACCACCAGCGGATAAATAATTCCGCTAAGAACCGTCATGATCACAAACAGTACAATGGCGGGACGCAACATGGATAACCATCCTTGATGGTGGCAGGCGGGTACGGGGGCAGGCCCGGCAGGGTCTGTACCGGTGAGGTTGACTTGTGGGGTAGATTCAGTGATGGGTGGTCTCCTTGGAAATCAGTTTGGTGATCGACATTAAAATCGCACGGAATTCAGGATGACATCAATGGCCTTGATCCCGATAAACGGCACGATCAACCCGCCAAGACCATAAATGAGAATGTTATTCCACAGCAGCGCATTGGCGGGGCGGGGGCGGTAGGTCACGCCTTTCAGGGCAATGGGTATAAGGGCGATGATGATAAGAGCGTTAAAAATCACCGCCGAAAGAATAGCGGTGTGGGGGTTTAAATCCATGATATTCAGCCGGTCCAATTGCGGGTAGATGGAAGCAAACATCACGGGCAAAATGGCAAAGTATTTCGAAACGTCATTGGCAATGGAAAAAGTGGTTAACGCCCCGCGTGTCATCAGCAGTTGTTTTCCGGTCTCCACCACTTCAATGAGTTTGGTGGGGTTAGAATCCAGATCCACCATGTTTCCGGCTTCTTTGGCGGCCTGGGTGCCGCTGTTCATGGCGACGGCCACATCCGCCTGGGCCAGAGCCGGGGCATCGTTGGTGCCGTCACCGGTCATGGCCACCAGTCGCCCTCCCGCCTGATAATCGCG
>JABEVA010000220.1 GCA_013044065.1 Phycisphaerae bacterium | reverse complement strand
GTCCTACAGTCGGCTTTGCTACCTTTGCATTATTAAAATTATAGGTCTTGTCTTTGAGCGTGAGGCTGGCCTCTAATTGGGTGCCGGCCTCGTTAAAAGTAATCAGGTAAGCATCGAGTAAAGCATGAATGTCCGAACGAAGTAGAATTCCATTTTCCGGGCCGTTTGAGTCCTTTCCACTACTCGTTTTGATATGAGCGGCTTGGAGTGCCGCAGATGTCCCGCAGCCTGTGACGGCACATTTGCCTCCATAGTTTTTTCTTATTTTTGCCGAAAATTTGACCTGCCCTGGCCTCTGGGAAACTTCGGCCTGATGCTTTGTACGCTGTAACTCATCTTCGGCATCTTGCTCAAACGTGAAAGTGCCTAAACTGGTATATCTAATAATCGGAGTTCCATCTCTTCTCTCTGTCCAATCCACGATTTCGTTTTTGGATTTTTCGATCGTGCCCCATGGCGTGGTGTAGGATTGGCTACATCATTGCGTTCTCCGGCTGGGTTGGCCGGGCCTATCAGGCTGCCACGGCGGGCAGCTTGATGACTGGTTCATCGCACAAACCGGCGATGGTTTCCAGCGTCATATAGCGTCCGCGCTGGACGGCCCATTCGTCGTTTTGTTCGAGCAGGATGGCACCGACGAGGCGGCGTATTGCGGCTTCGTTGGGGAAGATGCCGACGACATCCGTGCGGCGTTTGATTTCGCCGTTGAGCCGCTCGATGGGGTTTGTGCTGTGGATTTTGGTGCGGTGTTCCTTTGGGAATCCCATGTAGGCCAAGACATCTTCCTCCATTTCATCCATCATGGCGGCGAGCTTGGCGGCTTTGGGGCGTAGCTGGTCGGCCACCTGGCGCCATTGTGCCTTTGCGCTGGCGGCATCGTCCTGGGCGAAGGCGGTGCCAACGAAGGCGGCGACGACGCCGCGGCCCTGTCGGCCGGCATGGGCCAACAGGTTGCGCATCATATGCACCCGGCACCGCTGCCAGGTAGCGTGCAGCACCTTGGCGATCGCGGCTTTCAGGCCGGTATGGGCATCGGAGATCACGAGCTTGACGCCGCGCAAGCCGCGATGTGCCAGCCCGCGTAGGAATTCCGTCCAAAACGTCTCGGCCTCCGAAGCGCCGATCGCCAGGCCCAGCACCTCGCGCCTGCCATCAGCATTGACGCCGATGGCGATGGTAACGGCAACCGAGACGATGCGGCCGGCCTCGCGCACCTTCAGATAGGTGGCGTCCAGCCAGACATACGGCCAGTCGCCCTCCAGCGGGCGGTTCAGAAAGTTGTTGATTTTATCGTCGATCTCGCAGCATAGCCGCGAAACTTGGCTTTTGCTGATGCCTTCCATCCCCATGGCTTTAACCAGGTCGTCGACGGAGCGCGTTGAAATACCTTGGATATAGGCTTCCTGGATCACGGCGGTCAGCGCCTTCTCGGCCATCCGGCGAGGCTCCAGGAAAGCCGGGAAATAGCTGCCATGGCGCAGCTTGGGCACGCGCAATTCGATGGTGCCGGCCCGGGTTTCCCAAATGCGGTCACGAAACCCGTTGCGCTGGTTCACACGCTCGTCGCTGCGCTTGCCATAGGGGGCGCCGGTCAGGCTTTCGGCTTCCAGCTCCATCAGCCGCTGCGCCGTAAAGCCAACCATCTCGCGCAAAAGCTCGGCATCGGAACTCTTTTCCAGCAGCGCGCGAAGCGCCATAGTGGGGTCGGTCATCGTTGTCATCTCCTTTGGTCCTTGGTTGGTGGGTTGCATCCCAACCTTAACCGAAGAACGGCGATGACCACCGCTGAGGGTAAGTAGCCCGCCTACGCCAGACTCGTGGCGGTCGCTCCGGCGGGCTACTTACCCTCAGCTCCTACACCACGCGGCGGGGCACGATCCTGCAATGTCTACCCGCCGCGCCCGGATGGCGGGGCGAGCTATAATGAGGGATTTATTTACTTGGGCGAAGGTGAATTAATACCCGCTCGGGTGGTTGAGGCGCCGTGGCTGCGCCGGTTGGACTATGCGGGGCAGGATTTGAGTTTGGTTCTGGAGTCACGGCTTGGGCTCACCCGGATTACGGGCGAACTCATGATGGCGGCGCCCACCGTTCCGCCACCGGGGGCGGCGTTCGGCGTGGCGCTATTGCAATCGATCGCGCGCTTCACATGGGATGGCGAGACCACTTACGGAATGACTGAACGTTCAAGCCTGGTAACCTTTGTCGAAGGGCTAAAGGAAAGACGCACTGAAAATATCTAATAGCCGGCCTTGATGTCGTTCGGATATAGACTCAATCTGCACATTCAGTGTTCACGCAAGCCAAACTTTATAGATTGCAACCGAGATAATCGAGCGGTTTCAGTGTCTTTTCGTGCTCAATTTCCAAGCCCAGATTACCAGCTCGAACTGCCTCGGTCCGCGATAACTGCGTGGCAGCTAAAGGGCCGTCATGGCCGCACCTATGCGGGTATTCCCGGCGGGCATCAGGCCAAATAATGCGCGCGTCTTCTGATCCATTCCGGCCTGCACCTCGGCCGGCAACGTAAAGGCCCAGTTCATCTGCTGGCGGATAAAATCGCTCGAATAATACGCAAACATCATGCGGCGGTGCTCATTGCTCGTCACATTCTTGCCCGAGGTGTGCCAAAGCCGGCCTTCCATCGCAATGAAGGAGCCAGCCGGCGCCTCGAATTCCACTGTCCGCTCAATGGCGTCCGCCGGCACCTCCTCTGCGGATTGGTAGCGGTGGCTGCCTGGCAGATAGCGCGTCGCGCCATTGGCCTCGTGCACGTCATCGAGGCACCAGATGATGTTCATCGCGAAAATATGCGGCCAGGGCGGCGGCATCACCAAAGCCTGATCGGAAT
>JABEVA010000219.1 GCA_013044065.1 Phycisphaerae bacterium | reverse complement strand
GGCCAGGCCAAAACCCGCGGCCACCAGGACCGGCGTTATCCCATTGGGCAAAATATGCCGAAACAGTACCCGCCACAGCGGCAGGCCCGCGGCTTCCGCCGCCGTTACGTAATCCAACTGCCGCAGATGCAGAAATTCCGCCCGCAGCAGCCGCGCATAACCGGTCCAGCCCGTCACACCCAAAATCACCATGATATAAAAAATGTGCCGCCCATAAATGGCCACAAAGGTCAAAATTAAAAAGAATGTCGGTACCGATTCTACAATTTCGACCAGCCGCATCAATAGAATGTCCACGATGCCGGAAAAATAGCCGGTCATCGCGCCTACCAGAACACCAAGGGCCAGCGCGATAAACTGACTGATAAAGCCGATGCCCATCGCCACCCGCGTGGACCACAACAGTCGCGACAACACATCCCGGCCTTCGCCATCCGTTCCCAGCCAATGCCGTTGTGAAGGCAGCTTGTTGATCAGGTTTTTACTAAGCGGTTCCATCGAGGCATAACCCCACGGAATCGGCGCAAAGATCGCATGAGTAATTTGGCCCTGCGCCGCCATAGTCCGGTAATCCGTCGCATCCAGTTGATTGTGATGCAGCGTGACAATCAGCACGGTGGCAATCACCGTCGCCGCCGTCATCATCGCCAACCACACCCGCCGGCGATGGCGCCGCAGATCCGGCGGCAACCGCCGCGTTAAAAATACCATACCCGCCTGCGCCGCCAGCGCTGCGGCCACCACCAGCAATACCCAGCTCACGGTGGTCAAGTCACGAAACAGCGGATATTGGCGTCTCAGCGGCATCCCATGGTGCGCCGGAATGATACACGTATACGGTGTACCCGTGGCCAGAAACGGCACAAAAATCGCAATCAGGCAGACCAGCACAATATAGCCGGCACAGAATTTAACCATCCATGGCCTGAACACGCGCGATCGCACCCGCGACCAGAACGTTTGCGGCGACAACCCGGCTTCCGGCATCCGTACCGTGGAACTAAGGGTTTCAGGCATACGACACCCTCGGATCCGCAATGGCATAGCAGATGTCCACCGCCAGATAAGAAAGCAACGTCAACACCGAACCTATCAGGGCCACAGTCTGAATCACCGGTAAGTCGCGGGCCAGCGTTGCCGTGTAGGCCAGCCGGCCCATGCCATCAATCGAAAATATCTGCTCGACAATAACCGATCCGCCCAGCAGCCCCGGCAAAGCCATACCGGTCAGGGTGATCAAAGTCAGCAGGCTGTTACGAAACACATGCCGCACCAGCACCGTCGAACCCTTAACCCCCTTGGCCCGAGCCGTACGAATGTAATCCTGCCCGAGATTTTCCAGTATGGATCCGCGCACCTGTTTGCTTAAAATCGCAAAGCCGGCATAGGTGGAACACACAATGGGCAGCGTGATATGGTAAAAATAATCCCCGATATATTGAAAATAATCCATCGCCCGCGTATTGGTGGAATGCAGCCCGGCCGCGGGAAACCAGTTGAAGAATTCCGGATTGGCAAAAAAACCCAGCAGGCTTGAGCCTACCCATATCGCCGGCAGCGAATATAACGCCAGGCTGATCAACCCGTAACCACGGTCGAAAAGTCGATCCCGATACAGCGCCGCCAGCAATCCTCCCGGCACCGCCACCAGATAAATGACCAGCATCGCAATCAAATTGATCGTCAACGTCACGGGCAATCGCTGTGCGATAAGTTTCAGCACCGGTTCCGGGTATTCCAGACTGGTGCCCAGATGGCCTTCGCAGGTGCTTTTAAGCCATAGCAGATATTGCATCGGCAAGCTGATCGGACGGCCGTTTTTATCCACCAGATGGAGCCGCTGGGCCACCAGCAACTCTTCCTGCTGCTGGGCCTGCCGCGATTGCATCATTCCTTGAGCCACGTTCGCTTGACCCGCTTCGCGCAGCCCCGGTGCGAAACGCACCACCGCAAAAAGCAGAAACGTCATCCCCACCAGCGTGGGAACCATCAGCAGCAATCGGCGTATAATGTAACTGGTCATACTGATTCCGAAGGTGAGTTCGTTTCCGACGGTTCGGCTACGGGTATCTTTGCTGCTTCAGCGGAACGTACCAATTCGCCGGGTTCAACCCGAACTTGCCCACCGGCTTGGTATTGCGGAACCGCTCCTGAATAAACGAGAGTGAATCTGACGTGAAGAGAAACAAATACGGCTGCTGGCGATAAATCACCCGCTGCAGATGGTGCCATATCCGCATGCGCCGGGCGGTATTTATCTCCCGGCGACCCTGCGAAATGAGTTTATCCGCCTCGGCATTGTCAAAGTCCCCGGCGTTGCTGCCCTCATCCAGGTAACTCTTGGAATCAAATATCTGATACGGGTCCATCTCAATGCTGCCCGTCCAGCCCAGCAGTGTAGCGGTAAATTGCCGGTGGTTGAGCCGGCGAATCATAATGCTGAACTCTTCCGGGGAGATCCGGCAATCAATCCCTGCTGTCGCCCACTGCCTTTGGAGATATACACAGATTTTCTGAATCAACGGTTGTTGCGACGGAATCAACAGGCTGAACTTAAATTCCTGCCCATTTCGCACCAGCACACCATTGGATCCCATGCGCCAACCCGCCTGGTACAGCAACTTTTTCGCCGCCGCCGGATCGTAGGGAATCGGTTTAATCCGCTTATCATTCTGCGGCGATAATGGATTGAACGGCCCGGTAATCGGCACCGCCATGCCATATAAAAATGTTTTGATGAGCGCCGGCACATTCACCAGCATCGTCAGCGCCACCCGGGTGCGACGATCTTGAAACATTGGTTTTTTGAGATTCCAGCCCACATATAAAAAGCCCGCACTGGAGGTCAGATACTTATAACAATGGTTGCGACTGGTAAAGCCCGGTTCGGCCGTATACTTTCTCCACTGGGATGGCTCCACCCCGTCCGAATCTATCTCACCCCTCAAATACGTAGCCAATGCCGATTGCGGATTCTCGATGAAGCGAAACACAATGCGGTTAAAAACCGGCGGCGGCCCCCAATATCGTGGATTTTTCTTCAACACCATTTGCTGCCCCGCCGCCCAACGATACAACACATACGGCCCGCTGCCCACCAGCAACCGACTGCGGGTGTTGTATTGACTGGCCTTGGTGAATTGATACACCCTCTCCGGCAAAATCGAAAAGCCGCCGACTTCCTCCAGGGCTTTGAAATAAGGCTCTTTGAAGGTGAATATCACTGTGCGCTTACCTGCGGCCACGCAGGACTTCACATCGGAATAATAAGGCCAGTTCTGGGCATCATTCACATGCGGATTCATCATGGTGTTAAAACTGAACACCACATCCGATGCCAGCACCGGATCACCATTGCTGAAACGAGCCCGCCGACGCAATTTGAATGTAATCTTCAATCCATTTTTCGCTACCAGGTAGCTCCGCGACAGCCACGGAACCCAATGCAGGGTCACCGGGTTGCGGGCTAGAAGCGATTCCAGCACCTCTCCCTGAACTTCATTGCCGGTGGCGCTGCGCGTTACAAATGGTATCAGCGAATGAGGCTCGGTGCCCAAATTCTGCACCAACCAGCCACCCGGAGCATAGCCAGGTAACTTATAGGGGCTGCCCGGAAATAGCGGTGGATTCGGATAACATACGTACCGATCTCCATTGGCCAGTGTCTCCCGGATGTTGATCTGCCTGGGAGCGTGGCGAGTGCCTGCCGGAGCCTCACCCACAACACCATGCAGCCGGGAAATCGCTTCCAATTGCAACTGGTCGCCTGTGGTAATCTCCTTGCGCAGGCTTACCAGTTGCCCGGTCTGGTAATTCAGAGCGCCTAGTATAAGCCCCAGCAGCACCAGTGCCGCCACCAGCAGCAACATGTAGATAAAATCCTTCACCGTAAAGCGATTGTTCATGAGCACTCCGAAGCCATCAGGAATTTGTTGCCGCCTGCCGCAAACACTTTCACGATTCTAACCTTGTCGCGGATCCAATGCATCTCGCAGGCCGTCGCCTATGAAGTTCAAACTCAGCAGCCCCACCGTCAAACCGGCGCAGGGCCAGAATATCAACCACCAGCGGATATGAATGGGGTTGATCGCGGCCACCCCGGCCGAAGCCAGATTGCCCCAGGTAGGTACCGGCGGCTGCACCCCGAGGCCCAAAAAGCTCAAAAAGGACTCCGCCAGAATCGCAGCCGGAACCGTCAGCGTGGCATAAACCACAATCGGGCCGGCCACGTTGGGCAAAATATGCTTCCAGATGACCCGTGCCGGGCTTAGCCCCAGCGCCCGGGCCGCTTCCACAAACGGCCGATCACGCAAGGCCATCACCTGCCCGCGAATGACCCGTGCCATGGTCAACCAGCTTACAGATCCAATGCCAATCAGCAGCACCGCTATTCCCGCCATCTCGCGTGGATGCGGCAAGCCCAGAAAGGTTAAGACCCCCGTCATCCGCCCCACCAGCGCCACCCGCAGCAGGATCACCAGCAATATGTAAGGCAAACCGTAAAGCACATCCACCGCCCGCATCAGCACCGCATCCACCCTGCCTCCAGCAT
>JABEVA010000218.1 GCA_013044065.1 Phycisphaerae bacterium | reverse complement strand
GCTTGAGCATCCAATACGCCACCGGTGCCGCCAGCAACGGCGAATCAATCAGATCCAAAATACCCCCAACACCCGGTACACTGCCCGAGTCTTTTACACCCGCATCCCGTTTCAGCAAACTTTCCAGCAAGTCGCCAAACTGCCCCGCCGCACCCAGCAGCAACCCCGCCAACGCTCCCTCCCACCAGTCAAACTCCGACGAGCAATGGGTCAAAACGCTGCCGATGATCGCAGCAAAAGCCAGCCCCCCTACAAAGCCCTCCACGGTTTTTCCAGGCGATAGCCAGGCAATAAGTTTGCGCCGGCCCAGCCACCGACCAAAGGCGTACGCTCCAATGTCCGCCCCTTTCACCATCAGCAATATCGACACCACCATGCCCGCGGAATGGCTTAGCCGAATAGGCAGAAAAAAACCCGGTAACACTCCCAGATACGTAATGGCCAGCAGAGATCCTCCCGCGGACGCCATTGCTCCGTCAATTCTTTCTTTGCGGCTGTACATGACAAAAGCCCATACCATCGCCAAAGCCAGCACGGTCGGTACCAGGTAGTGCGGCTTAACCGTGTGAAACCAATGGGCAATGACAATGGCAGGTGCCGCGGCCCCCTGCGGATGCGTCAGCAGCATCTCCGATATTTGCTCCAGCCACGGCCAGAGCATGCACAAAATGGCGGATATTGAGCATACCCGCAACGATATTTTGACATGCTCGTGCGCCAGTAAGTTTCGCATTTCCGCGGTGGCAAAGGGAATCGCGATGGTCATGGTGATGGCCATCAGCGCCCCTGGCGGAAACGACCAGGGCCGCGCCGGCCAACCCACCGACCGGGTTTGATCCAGATAAAACATCAGCAGCAAGGCTATGCCAAAGAGCAAACCGAAGATCAGACGTTGCTTAAACATACCCCGGCACTTTCACGCACCACCGCCAAAACCGCAGTATGGTAAGCGGATGGCGGGTGGGAGTCCATGGTGGTTGGCCGGGTGCGGTTGGGGAGAGGCCGAAAATAGTTTTCCCGTGGCAAGTCTGCTATACTCTTGGGCCAAGCGCGAAACGCCGCTCGTTGGTATACATCCATTAGTAGCGCGGGCGGTGCTTGGGCCTGGGCTAAGCCGTCGCCAAGTGTTAAAAGGTATTGGAATTTGCCCGCTGGAACTTTCGTGAGATCGCATGGCAGGAAAGAAAACATCAACCGTTAAAAGCCTGAATTCCAAGATTCAATCGGTGGCATTTGTATCGTTGGGTTGTCCGAAAAATCTGGTAGACAGCGAAAAGATGCTGGGCCTGCTGGCCGAGGACGGCATTGCTATTACCCCGGATCATGATCAGGCGGATGCCATTGTGATTAATACCTGCGGTTTTCTGGAAGCTTCCAAGACGGAATCTTTGGAGGTGATTCGCGAGGCGGTGGAAGAGAAACAGCGGGCCGGAAAGACCGGGCGGAAAAAGCGGGTTATCGTGGCGGGCTGTCTGGTGCAGCGGCACCGGGCCAAGCTGTTGGACCAAATACCGGAAATAGATGCCTTGGTGGGTGTGTTTGATCGGGAAAATATCGTCACCGCGGTACGCGGCGATGGCGGCGCTGGAGCGGGTGCGGACCTGGGTACCTTTCATCCCATCAGCGCATTTATTTCCAAACATGACCGGAGCCAAGTTGGATATACCGAAAATGACCAGGCCCGGCTGCGGCTTACACCGCGGCATTACGCTTACCTGCGCGTTTCGGAAGGTTGTAACCAAGGCTGCACATTTTGCACCATTCCCTCTATCCGCGGCCGCATGCGCAGCAAGCCCTTGTCGGTGATCTTGGCTGAAGCCAAGGAATTAATTGCCGATGGAGCCTTTGAAATCAACCTCATCGGACAGGATACCACCAGTTACGGCCAGGACATTGGATATGCCGGGCCCGGCCAGGGGTTGGCGGGATTGATCCGGTCCCTCAACGGCGTGGCGGACATCGGCTGGATCCGCCTGATGTATGCCTACCCAAGCTGTTTTACCGACGAAATGGTTGGTGCCATCGCCGATGCCAAGAACATGGTGAAATATATTGATATGCCATTGCAACATATCAACGACCAGATTCTCCATGCCATGCGCCGCAAAGTGACCCGCAAACAAATTGAAACATTGCTGGGCAAATTGCGGGATCGCATTCCCGGCATCACCCTTCGCACCACGTTGATCAGCGGCTTTCCCGGCGAAACCGAAGCCCAGCACCGCGAACTTTTGGAGTTTGTGCGTGATTTTGCATTTGACTGCCTGGGCGTATTTGAATTTTCTCCGGAACCCGGCACACCAGCCCAGCGCCTGCATACCACCGATGCCGTACCCACGGCCGTGATGGCCCGCCGCAAAGATGAAATCATGGCGGCCCAGCAGCAGGTGGCTTTTGCCAAAAATCGCCACATGGTTGGCCGGACCCTCAACGTGCTCGTTGACCAGGTCGGCCGGCGCGGCAGTATGGCGATGGCCCGCCACGCTGGCCAGGCCCCGGAAATTGATTCGCGTGTGCTGTTGCGGGGTGGGGCGGCGGTTCCCGGCGAACTGATGTCGGTGGTGGTGGAAGATTGGCAAGACTATGACCTTATCGCCAGGCCGACACAGAGAGCGGTGCGGGAAAACGGCACGCGTCCGGGCAGAGGCCAGGTGAGCTTGCCCGTTTTGGCCGGACATCGGTAAGCCCTATTAGGGTTTTCAGGGTGCAGGCGGGCAAGGGTGATATTTTGCGCACAAATTGTGTGCAGGTGGCGTCAAAGCGGTACCGCAGATGTATCGGCAAGTTCCCAATTTCATCACCGTAGGCCGGTTGGTTTTGACCGCGGCATTTTTTGTTGCGCTCAATCAGGTACCGGCCCGCGGCGAGTTCGGCCGGTGGATGTGGGTCTGCTTTGGCGTTTTTGTGGTGGCGGGGCTTACCGATGTGCTCGATGGCTATTTGGCCAGATCCTGGCACGTGGAAAGCGCCTTTGGCCGGGTGGTGGATCCGTTTGTGGATAAAATTTTGATCTGCGGGGCGTTTGTGTTTCTGGCAGCGCCCGATTTCCTCGGCCCGCGAGCCACACTGCTGGCCACAGCTTCTTCGGTGGCCAAGATTACCGGAATTGCCCCGTGGATGGCGGTAGTGCTGATTGCCCGGGAATTTCTGGTAACGGGCATTCGTGGGTTGGCCGAATCCAAAGGAATTGATTTTCGCGCTCAATGGACCGGCAAACTCAAGATGTTCGCCCAGTCATTTGCGGTGGGGGCAGTGCTGGGCAACCTGGCCACGGCTGTGCATGGCGGGCACTATCAGCCCATCACCTGGATTTTGTGGTCCCGCGATGTGGCCATCTGGGTAACACTCGCTACCACCGTGCTTTCCGCCCTGGACTATATCCTGCGGTCGCGCAAAATTCTGGCGGATTAGGAGCCGATACGTGGGGCAACATTCCAACCAACTTCTGGCACAGCGCGTGACTAACTTGCCGCCCCCTCAATATACCTGGCCGCGATGGGTAGTCACCGGCGGAGGCTTGGGTATGTTGCGCCCCGCGCCTGGCAGTTGGGGCACGGTGTTTCCGGCGCTGGTTTACTGGGTTCTTTTGACAACGCATGTTGCAGATCCCTTGCGTTCGGGAATATGTTTGACCGGGGCGGTGTTGGCGGGGTTGCTGCTGGTGCTGCTGGGGCGTTGGGCGTGCGCGTATTTTCGCCAGCCGGACCCGGGCGATGTGGTGCTTGATGAGTTCACAGGCTTCTGGATTGCCTGCGCCTTCGTGCCCGTACCACGGGATTTCACCCGCACCTGGTGGGGAAGTTGGCTGGTGGCGGCGGGCATATACATTTTATTTCGCCTGACCGATACCTTGAAGCTCCCCCCATGCCGCCAGTTGGAAAACTTACCGTGGGGCTGGGGCATTTTGCTCGACGATGTGGCCGCCGGTGTGCAGGCCAACCTGCTGCTGCAAGTGCTGCTGCGAGTGGTCCATTGGTGAAGGGGTGGTGCAGCGCTGGTATACAAGACGAGAGGAGGGATGACCCACGGCGCAGTGGCCATCTCGCCACGGCCCTGCTGTGCTGGCCCTAGCCCGCCACCTCATCGCTAAAAGTGGGTGGTAAGATTTTCGCATCCGGACACGCATCCTCCGCAAAGCACTTTTGGTGCGCAAATTCTTACGCGACACCAATAAGGAAGTACTGGATGTTCTTCGGCTGCTTGCTCCCAGTGCGCCAGCCATTGTCGAGCGGATCAACGCGTGACGACGGATCATCGGCTTTCCCGACCGGCTCGTCCATGGCTACGGGGTCATTAAGAACGAAATAGCTTGGGATATACTTGGGAGCAAATTATCGGCGCTGCTTGGAAACGTAAATAAACTGCTTGGCGATCGACGACCCGATAGGTCGTGAAAGGCCGTTGGACGCCAAGCTGTGGTGGCCTGATGCCGCACGTTTTTTCGTCTTCACATGTTCACAATGCCTGGCGGCTAAAGCCGTTGGTCAGCAATTCTAAACACGACGTGTTGGCTCTACCGGCGCAGGATGTATTTTTCCACCGCCCGGGCAAAACCTTCTTCCGCATTGGTCGTGGTAACACAGGTAGCCTGGCTTTTTACCGCATTTTCCGCGTTACCCATGGCGATGCTCATCGCGCTTTGGGCAAACATCAGGGTGTCGGCGGCCATGTCGCCGATGGTAGCGACCCGGGCCAGATCAATACCGACGCTGCGGGCCAGCGTTTGCACCGCCACGCCCTTGTTGGCCAGGGGATGGGTGATATCCAGATAATACGGCTGCGACATCGAGACTGACAACTGGTCGGCAAATATGTCTCTGACTGCTTGAGCGCCATTGGCCACCGCCGAAGAATCATCACTCACGCCCACCACTTTCACCACGCCGGTACCGGGCAATGCGTCGCGGTCATACAGGACTGGTGCAAACCCGACGGCGTGCATTTCCCGCTCCACATGCGGGCCATTCAGCCGCGGCACCAGCCATTGCCAACCCCGGTACAGCCACGCATCGACGGCGTGTTGGCGTAGGCGCTCGAGCAGTTCCGGCAGCACTGCCACCGGCAACGGATGCTCCTCCACCACGGTAAGGTCCGCAGTAAATATCTGCCCGCCGTTAAAACCGGCCATGGTTCCCGGCAAACCCAGGGTTTGCAGCAACGGCGACATACCGCGTGGAGGACGGCTGCTGACCAGTTTCAGGCCGATACCCGCCTCGTGCAATCGGCGAACCGCCCCTCTGGCTCTGGCTGTCAAGGTCTTGCCCGGCGTCAGCAGCGTACCGTCGATATCAGAAATCAGCAGGTCGATTTTCAGCGACGGTTCGGCCATGGTGGGTCCCCAAAATGGTGGCGACCCCGCCCCACGCAAAGGAAAATCACGGGTTCGCCATGCCATTGTAAAGGCCCACGCCAACAGCGCCCAGCGGGCTAGCGATCAGGCCTATGTCGGTTCGGGCGGCTGGGGGGCTTACGGACAAACCACCGCTAAGGATGCCAGCCTATGGGCTCAGGGCCGCGAAGAGTGGGCCTGTCCTGTGGACAGCCCGGCCGATTTTTCGGTTGGCACCTTGAACCGCTTGCGCGGCCTCGACGGTTTGGGTATCAGAACGCATGGCTTGCGCCAGTGCGACAATATCCAAACGGCGAAGCACCTCGGCGGTGATGGGACGCTTGGAATCCCAAAATATAAATGCCCCGAGGGCCTCTCGAGCTTCTGGCGAGTTGAGCAACCGGGCCAAGATCCGGGCCTGACTCTCATTCGAGCACGGAGCAAAATAGCAGGTATCGTCCAAAACAAAAGGCTTGCCCTTCAGACTGCCCACCGCCCGAAAATCAACGGATTTATGCAGGCCGGATATTGCCAGCTTCCACGGGGCGAAGGAATATGCGCCAATTCCAAAGATGGAAAACGGCGGTTTGCCCGCATAGATGCTGCTGCCCCGGGCCTGCAAATAGTGAAGGTGGCTGTGGAGGTAGTGCCATGTTTTCGGAGCCGTACGCTCTATAAAGTCCGTAGGCTCTCCCACCACACGTTGCGGAACGACCATAAAGCGGCCGGCCGTTTGGTAATCGTCGGCGTACAGCCGTCCGCCCTTAATCAAGGGAAACAAAAGCAAATCTTCCAGTTCAACGATCTCGTCAAGGCCGTTACGGTAGAAATTGTTCCGGACGTGGATCAACTCCATGATGGCAGCGCAGTCGTGTTTGATGCCGGAGCGCCAGGACGGCGCGGCTCCGGTCCACAACGGCATCCACTTGGCATAAGCGTCGGCATCTGCAACCATCATGCCGTCGTAGCTGCCCCATTTTGCGCCGGGATGATCGGCGGTCATGTCCGCATAGACCCTGGCCACACAGCGGGAAGGCGGATGACCAAATTGCAGGTGCAGCAGGCAGGCGTCCACCGCGGCGTTGAAATGGTGGAAGGCGTCGATACGTGTCACCTGGGCGTCCGAGATGCCTAATCTGCGATCCCATGAAAAGGCCAGTATTTTTCGCGCCACCGAGGTCTTACAAAGCATGGCCAGGGTGGATGGCGTGCCGTGTAGAGCCTCGACAAGACGCATCAACATCCATTCTGATATATCAAAGTTTGATCTTCCGGTGATGGCCTCGATACCGCCCACCCCTCGAAAATTGGCTTTCGGCGGTAAGTTGCCACTGGCCAATGTGCTCAATTTAGAGTTGGTTACCCAAGGCGGATTGCCCACAACCAAGACGGGGGCGGGAAGGCCCGAGATTATTTCACGCCAGGATAGGTCAAAAAAATCGGCCACGCGGAGATCCAGATGTGGAATGCATGCGCGGCGGTCCAGCCGAGCTTGGGCCGCGGCAATATGTTGGGCACTGATATCCATACCGAAGGCCCGTGTCACGTTGGGAAATGTTGCCAGTGCCGCAAAGATAAAATTCCCCAGACCACAGGTGGGTTCGATGATGGAAGCGGGGTTGATACCACGACTCGCAAGAAAAGCGCAGACCTTACTGGCCAAATCCGGCGGCGTTTGGAAATCCCCGAATTCAACCCGCTTCCCGACCAACTTATCGCCTTGTGTCCTTTTCATCGCACCCTCACAATCCCGGTGGTCTTACCCGCCTCGCCAATCACTCTGGTGTACTGCAGCCTCCATTGCAACGCGTTGGATATTGTCAGATAGCCCTGTTTCGGCGGCGATTTAAGAATCTTTGCGGCCAGGCGCTTGGCCTCAATTGAATCGACGGGGAGGTTTTTGTCGCTCATAAAGGCGATCAGATCATCCTCGTTTCCTCCGTTCTCAAGAATCTGCCGGATCCCCCGGCTGGTCTGAAAATCAGCCGTGCATGAGGCGTCAACAAAGACGATATGGTGGAAATCAAGGCGGCTGGTTTTGGCCGAAGCGTTATCGGCCTTTTCGTAAACGAACACCAGCAAAGCATATCCCAGCCCGAATATTTTTTGGGCTGCGGATTTGAATGGGCAGGATGATTGCGGCTGGGTGATACTCGTCGCTTTCACATCGACATTCAGCGAGGGGCAGTCTATGCCGGCGGCGGCGTTCGATTTGGGAAAGTCATAGCCGACGGCAAGCATCGCCTGAAACTGGATTTCCACCCAACTGCCAACGGACTTACCGTTGTCAACGCCATAAAGCTCGGGGATGTCGCGACAGGATGTCTGCTGCGCAAAGGCTGCGGCGTTGGCACAAAGCGAGTCGATACGCAGGATATCTTTGGCTTGCACGGATATTCCCCAGTTTTCGCTCTTCCGGTTCAATCATAACCACATCCTGAGCGGTTGTCTTGGCCCAGAATAGATATGAACGCCCTCAGCCCTACTATTCTCAACGCGGCAATTGACGACACACTTGAGGTTGTGTTATGCTTGCGAAAAACAGCTTTTTGTCGCGTTTTTCCCTCCTCACG
>JABEVA010000217.1 GCA_013044065.1 Phycisphaerae bacterium | reverse complement strand
TGGTGGAACAGTAAGCCGGCGAAACCACAGAGACCATGTTGCGGTCGTAATGCTGCCGAGTCAGAGCGGCTACGGCACGGGGGGGCCGGAGGGGGCTGGTGGAAACGGCCATGGCTCCAACCGCCAGGCCAGCGGTTTGAAGCACCTTTCTGCGCGACACCTGATGGCGTCTTAACAACAGTTTGGCCAAAAAGAACTCCTTTTTTCAGGGGCTTGAGTTTTCAGGGGATGTATGCCGGCTCATTATGGCCGATCTCGGGCCGGCCGAGACCGCTATGGCATTTACGGCTTGTCTTTGGCATACACACGCACGTACTTGACGTACATATACGCGGGGCTGACGGCCTGATCGATCGGCCATCCACCGCCCATGGCCAAATTCACCAGCATATACAGCGGCACCTTGGCGGCCTGGGGCGTTTTTTGTTGTTCAAACTGGCGACCGTCAAAATACCAGGTGACATGCCGAGGCGTTACCATCACGCCATAGTTATGAAAGCCGCTGTCCATACCGGGGGCGTCAATATCATCGCCTTTGCCCCAATGGGGACCCTTAGCGGCCCACACGTGCAAGGTGCCGATGTCCAGATGCGGCAGCACGCCGTAGTGCTCCACCACATCAATTTCCGGATTGTCGACGTGGGGGTTTGTGACGGCGGGCTGGCCGAGCAGCCAAAACGCGGGCCAGGTGCCGAGGCTGCCGGGGAATTTGGCCCGCATCACGAAATAGCCGTACTTCTGGGCAAAGCCCTGCCCTTTGGTATTGACGGAGGCGATAATTCCCGCCTGCCATTGGCCATGCTTTTTCACCGCGGCGATGCGCAACATGCCATTTTTAACGGCAAAGGGAAAGCCATTTTTCTCGGGCATAAACGCGGCATTGCCAAAGGTACCTTTGGTGGCGGTGAACCAGCGAGTGCCCGGCCCGTCGGTGGAAATGCTAAGCTTATGAAAATTATCATTGAAAGTGATGTGGTAGCCCTTGAGGTTGAGGTTTTTGGGCGGCAGTTTGGGCAGTGGAGCGTTGGCCGCCACGGTAATAATTCCCACCTGATAGGCGTCCTGGCCCAGCGCGATGACTCCTTTGCCGGCGTGGAGTTTTACACGCCCCGCCTGGTTGTACAAACCTACGGTTATTTTGTATTGGCCATCCTTGGCGGTAATCGGTACATAAATCCGTTGCAGATTATTGACTCGGCCGGACCATACAGAGGTGGACACCGGCGGGTGATAATCCGCCTGGAAGGCCATATTGCCGTCGGCCCCGAGGCAATGGACAAAAACGGTAAAATCACGACCCATCGGCTGGGCATTCCAGCGGATATCCACGGGAATCTGGTAGCCGGGCCGGCAGGCCGGCTGCTTGAGCACAGCGTGCAGCACTGTTACATGGCCCGTATGGGCCTGGTAAAGCTGGAAGGCGTTGAAGATTGAAGAATTGTTCATGGCTCCCAACACCACAATTTTCCCTTGCGCATTGGGACGCACATTTTTGAACACTTCATAGTTCGTGCCGAGCTTATAACCGGCCAGCAGCTTAGGGTTGCTCATCTGGTAGCTGTATTTGTAAGCCATCACCTTGGCGGTGCCCGCAGCGAGTTTCAGCCACACGGTGGATTTGGTTTTGGGATCGCCCTTGACGTAGGCGCTGTAGATATACAAATCGTATTTTCCATGCGGGTTAAGGCCCTGGAGCATCAGGCGGTCGCGAAAGGGCTTGGCGGGAGTGGCCAAGTTGCCGCCGCCGCCGTTCCAGGTGGCGGCTGGAAAGTTCATGAATGCCTTGGCCTTGGCATCCTGTGACCAGGCCTTTTGATTGGTGGGCCAAAGGGCTTCAAAGCTGCCGGTAACACCCGTCGGTTCGCCGTTGGAATCAATCATACCTTTGGAGGTGACCGGCCATTGCGGAAAGGTAATTTTTTTTGGGCTTATGCCAATGTATTGCCAGACATTTTTACCCACCGAAGGGGCCGCAGCCACGGTACCGTTAGGCACCACGGGTTGGTGGTTATAATATTGGTCGCCCCAGCCGAGGGAAACGTTGATCAGCATTTTGGCATTGGCCAAGCCGGCCAAACCGAGCACAACAACGATCATGGCCAAACCGGTAAAACTGGAACGCTTCATACGGGAATTCCTTTCAGGTATGCCGCTAAAGGGCAGAGTAAAAAGCGGGAACAACAACAAAAGCCGCATGGGGCGAATCTGGAAGCCTGGTGGCCCAGAGCCATCGGGCGGAAATCCGGGCCTTATTGCACCGGTGAGCCATTGACAATCTGGACCAGATTGTGGGCAAAGTTGTAAAATCGAATCACCTTGTCTGTGGTCTGGTAAAGCCGGCCTGGAGAAAGAGATTCGGCATGGCCATCATAAAAGACGCAATTGGACACTTCTCCGGCGACGCCGTTGCCATGCGGCGTATAAATGTCGCCGTTGTAGGGGCCGGGGTAATCAGGACAGAAACCGGCGGATTGCTCGCCGGGTTGCCACGCGCCGTTATAGGGCCAATTCCAGTTGGTGTAGCTGTCGGAGAGTAATATGGTGGTGGTGGGCTGGGGAACCTCATCCAAGCGTTCCACCAGAAGGTTCCACGTATCGGCGGGGGCACTTGCGGGGGCGGCAGTGCGCCATTGCATAAAGCCCATATTCGGGATGGTGTATTGCGTGTAATAATCCGGCAGACATGCGGCGTAGGCGTCTTCCGGAAAGTTATTCACACTGGTCATGGGGGCGGGGTTGGTGGGGCAAAATGTTACGGAAGGAGGAATGTAAACGGATAAGCCAGTCTGGGGGGTGCCGACTTCGTTGGTACCTAGGGACATCCAGTTCGGCCAGAAGAGGTCTTGACCATTGCCGGGGTAATCGGCCTGAGCAAAAGTGACGATGGTGTTCTGGTTTTCCTGGGCGTACTCGATAAATCCCAGGCCGCACTGGCGCAAGTTGCTTAAGCATACCGTCTGCTGGGCCAGCGCTCGCGCTGCGGCCAGCGCCGGCAAAAGCAAGGCGATGAGAATGGCGATGATGGTGATCACCACCAGCAGTTCAATGAGCGTAAAACCGGAACGCACAGGTGTTCTGCCGACTATTTGGGCGGGCGCTTGGCGTTTCATGGCACATTCCTTGGCGAGAGTGGGAAAGGCCGGCCATGTGGACAGGCCCACATGGCCAGCGGCAAATCCTTTTGGCGGCTTAGGCCTTTACAGAGCTGCGACGTTTGAGCAGCAGAATCCCGGCTCCGGCCACGGCCATCAGGCCAAAAGTGGTAGGTTCCGGCACAGCGCTGGGGATAATTTGAATGCCGTCAAGGCCGTAGGCGTTGCCATTGGCGAATACCGTAATGGTTTGCGTGGCACCGCTGAGGCCGGTGAACTCCACATAGTTGCTGGCGGGCACCGAAACGTCGGTCGTGTTGGTGGACCGTACCCATGAGGTGAGACTGCTGGACGAGGAAAGGTAATAGTTGGTGGAGCCTAGGCCGACTTCTTCCAGCGTCCCGCTGCCGCTGAAGTACATGGGGTTCACGTAGGCGTAGATGTCGTAACTGCCAGACAGCCCCGATAGAGTCAGCGTGGCGTTGACGTTGCTCTGCACCCCGGCCGCCTCTTTCGCGAGGGAATAATCGCCGCTGCCAGCCGGGAGGCTGTCGTTGCCACCAGTGTCAGACACCCGGTTATAAAAATAGCTGTACGTCACCCCGGAGCTGGCACCGGTTGAGTTTAGCAGAACATTGTTTGTGTTAGGGGTTCCGCCATTACTGGTGGCGACGCTCGTAAAGCTGCCTTGAGCGTCCTGCGTTCCATCCGTCTGGTAATTCCAATACGGTTCCGAAACGACCCCGGCAGTGGTGGTGTTGCTGGATATCTGATTGTAGCCGCCGTCGAATTGGAGGCTTACATCGCCCATGGTATTGGCCTGTGATGGTGCGGCCAAGGCGAGCGTGCCAACTGCCGCGGTGATCGCGGCGGCGACGGCCAACGACGCCGTGCGGGACTTGGGGAAACGGTAAGAGGTTGTGAAAAACTTGGAAAGCATAAAAAACTCCTCTACCCCTAAGGGGTAAACTTGGACTCTTGCCCGCCGAACCGGGCGGACCGCGGTACATCCGCTACAATGCGGATGCGGAAATTTAACTACGCTCAAGGGCCGCATACGCAAACATCTGAAAGATGGGCCGCGTGCGGCTTGATGCTGATAAACATATTACCACCCACACAGGGGACTGTGCAAGAGAATTTTGTAACATTTTTTTTTAGCTTTACCATAAATTGTCGACGCGGAATGTGTGATTTGGTCCGGGCGGCGGGGCGGATTGAACATCCTACAAATATTGCGCTGCGGCGGGCCATACCGCACAATATACAATTACATCAGGTATAATCCATAGGTCATCAACTTTTCCATACCCGCGCGACAGGGTGTTTTCAGATAGCGCAATCTGCGGTCGGTCAGGGGTCCACGCGGCAGAGTTATTAGTTTACCATAACCGAAACAACACCGAAAACAAAAAGGAATCCGCAAAGGGTGCGGAATCTAAATCTATCGGATATTCACGATCGGAGGCGACAACGGGGGCACCGTGGTGGCCTGCGGGCCACAACCGAAAACACGAAGGGTCGAAGGGCCGAAGAACCTCAGGGGAAAGAAAGGGTAATAAGTGACGAGCCCGAAATAACTTCCCGAAACCGGACGGGCTAGCCCGACTTGTCCTTGCGCGTTGATCCAATGAGCACCGCATGATGATGTGGTGGTTTGCGCCCACCGCCGGCACAATCACTCGCTCTCGCGTGAATCGGGAAGTTATTTCGGTCCCCTTCCTAAAGAAGTCGTCCCGGCGCACTGGGATCGGGAATATTTTGTTAAAAACACAAGATGGTCTCTTCGGGCAAACGAGTGGGTACAAAATCGCATTTTCGACAACATTCCAGATCCACATAGATAGGTTATATTGATATTATACACGGGACAAGTCGGTGCTGAACGGTTCCTGTGTTACGGAC
>JABEVA010000216.1 GCA_013044065.1 Phycisphaerae bacterium | reverse complement strand
TTGGAGATAAAATATTTGTGTTCTCCGGTATCCTGATTTCTGGCCCAGATCAGCCAATACTCTTTCTCCACCGGCTTTCCGTCGCTGGACAGGTGAACACACCCCGTCTTGTATTGCCAAAACTGGTCGGCAAGAGTCTTGCGGGCAAGACGGACTTTCCTCCAACCTTTGCCCCTGGAAGGGCTTGCCGTGGCGCGCCGCATGATCCGCACGTTTGGCGGCATGAGGGGCTTGTGTGGAATGATAGCGCAGCAGAGTTGGAAAGCAGGCCCAATGACGGGGCACTAAACAGTTGACCACGCTGATCCAACCCCAGCAGAAAGTCGGGCTTGCCGCCATAGCCTTCGTCAAAGCTCAGCGAGTCGAGACGAATACCGTTGCTTCGACAGCGGTCCACCTGCTCCAAGGCAATCCGCCACTTGGAACGATACACCACACTCTCGGGAACATGGGCTCGTCGGCAACGCTGGCGATCAGGATTCCAGGATTCTTCCGGAACAAACAGGTCCTAATCCAAGATGGCCATAAAATCGCCGTGGCGACACGCCAAATGGACGGTGACCATGCAATTATCAATCTTGCCCGTGGCCCCGCAATGCTGCCGCTGCACCCCGGGTGTTTTATCGCCCTTTTTGGCCACGGACGTCTCGTCAGTCCAGCCCACCACTCCCAGGGGATCCGACCATTCCGAGCTACCCGGTGCCGGAAGATAATCCTGCGCGATGCGACGCTGAACCTCATCGCACATCGCGCCATCATCCCAGCGGTGAAAAACCAGAAACTGTTGCAACGTACGAACCGTAACGCCTGCAGATAAAGCGATCGGCTCAACGCTTTTACGTGGCAGATCGCTGCGCAGACCGCGAACGTATACACCGAAATGTCGGAATGTTCGCGCGTGAGAAAAGCAACTGAGGAACCGCGACAGAAATGCACCTAACGCCGATCCTACTTCGCTTATTTCTTCGACCGTCATAAGAACCTCCTTGTTCCATGACTGATCTAGCGGATTGTCGACGGCTAAAACTTGAACCAATAATGTGCTGTAGTATTAGCGTGGCGGGTGGTGCTGCTGGTGGTTTATTTTGTACTCTGCGGCACCATTATCATCGCCTTGGTGCCACGGATTGGCACGCGGATTTTTCCGAGTGTTTACAATGGGCCGTTTGAAGTGCGACTGCGCGCGCCGACGGGCACGAATATCGAGACAACCGCGAAAATCACGCGCCAATGCCTGCAGGCCATTGGTAAAGAAGTAGGCCCGAAGAACGTTAAGTTGACTCTGTCGTACGTGGGGCTGCAACCGCCGGATAATCCGATTGGTCCGATTTACCTGTGGACCGCAGGTCCGGAGGATGCGGTCATTGACGTGCAGCTTCACGATCAGGCAAGGGTGGACATTCCGAAGGTGGAAGCGGCCCTGCGGCTAAAACTGGCGGCCTTGGAACCGGGGGTGCGCTTTTCGTTTGATCCCAGCGATATCATTAATCGCGTGATGAGCTTTGGTGCGCACAATCCGGTGCAGGTCAATGCAGCGGGCCGCATCTGTCGGCCGACCTGGCCTTTGCCCGCAAGATCAAAGCAAAGCTGTTGGGCATTGCCGCCCTGAAGGACGTGCAAATTGAGCAGGCGGTGGATTATCCTACCCTGCGTCTGGATATAGCGCGGGTCCGGGCGGGCCTGTTCGGGCTGACAGCTCGCAAGATTATGGATTCGGTGCTGGAGGCCACGGCTTCGAGTCGGTACGTAACGCCAAGTTTCTGGGCGGATCCCGCCACCGGGATCTCTTATCGCATGCAGGTGGAGGTGCCCTTGGAACGCATGAACTCCCTGCAATCGATAGAGAATATTCTGGTGGGATCGCTGGGCGGCAAGGGAGTGTTGCTGCGTAACCTGGCCCGCGTTCATCGCACGACATCGGTGGAAGAGTTTGATCGGGTGAACATGCAGCGGGAAATCTCGATTGTCGCCAACGTGGATTCCAACAATCTCGGGGGCGTGGCCACAGCCGTACGCCAAATCATCGCCGGAGCGGGCAGGCCGCCACGCGCCGCCACGGTATCAATCGCGGGCCAGATCCCGATTATGGAGGAGATACTGGCGGGCTTGGGCGTGGGCTTGTTGGTGGCCATTGTGGTCATCTTTTTGATGTTGACCGCAAATTTTCAAAGTTTCAAGCTGGCCGTGGCCGTGATTTTGACCATGCCGGCGGTGTTGGCCGGAGTGGTTCTGGCATTGTATCTCACGGGGACGACGCTCAATATTCAGTCGTTCATGGGTGCAATCATGGCGGTGGGAATTGCCGTGGCCAATTCCATTTTGCTGGTAACTTTTGCGGAGCGTTATCGCCGGAACGGCATGACCTCGCTTGCGGCTGGCGCTGAAGGTGCGGCCAGCCGGTTGCGTCCCATTTTGATGACCAGCATTGCCATGATCGCCGGCATGATGTCCATGGCCCTGGGCCTTGGTGAAAGCGGCCCGCAATCCGCGCCGATCGGCCGAGCGGTGATTGGGGGGTTGGTCTTCGCCACAGCCACGACACTGTTCA
>JABEVA010000215.1 GCA_013044065.1 Phycisphaerae bacterium | reverse complement strand
GTGTTGGCCCAGCGGCTGGTGAGCGTTTTTTTAGACAATAGCGTGCGAAGCGGCGGGCAATGAGTTGGTGGCGGTGGCGTTGTAGGAATTATGAGCGGTGGTATGCTCCAGTGGCTTTCCGGACGCAGCAACAATGAGCAGCAGCGACAGAATATGTTGCGGGCCATACCCGTGCAAAATCCCCAGGTGGAGCGGACGGTGCTGGCGGATGGCCGGTTGATTCTGCGTGGGCAGACCCGGCTCAATGGCTGGCAGCGTCTGATGGGCGGACGCTCCGCGTTGCGGCAATTTGAGATTGACGCGCTGGGAGACTGGGTGTGGCGGCATTGTCAGGGGGATATGACGGTGGAGGAATTGGTACGTGGTTTTGGTAGCCAACACGCGGTGAATTTGCGTGAGGCGGAAATTGCCGTGGTGAGTTTTTTGAATATGCTCGTGAAACGCAACGTGGTGGCGTTTGTGGTGGGGCGGGAAAAATCATCAAGCGGCCGCCGACGGAGAAAACGATCATGAATTTACCAGTTAAAGCAGTGGGGCAGGTGCAACGGCAGGTGCAATTGCCGCTGTCGAAGGCGGTGGAAATTGCGCTTAAGTCCATGCGTGTGCGGCTGGGGCGCAGCATCTTGACGCTGATTACCATTGTCATGGCGATGGCGTTTTTGACGCAGGTGTGGCTGAGCAACCGCTTTGGGCCGGTGATTCGCACGGCGCTGTTGGCCAAGGCGCACCTGGCGGTACATGAACCGGTGGCGGATAACGGCCGGTTGGTATGGTTGATCAGTCTCTCGCTGCTGGTGTGTCTGGTCGGAATCAGCAATGCGATGCTGATGAGCGTGATGGAGCGGTTTCGCGAGATTGGCACGATGAAATGCCTGGGGGCGCTGGATTCCTTTATATTGAAACTGTTTCTGCTCGAAAGCATTTTTCTGGGGGTGGCCGGCACGGTGTGCGGCATTGTACTGGGAGTGGCCCTGGCGGCGGCAATGATGGTGGTACGCTATTCAACCGCCGCCTGGTCGCTGATTCCATGGGGCGGCGTTCCGTGGGTTTGCCTGGCGGCCTTAGGCATCGGTACGGCAATTACGGCGGCGGCGGCGATGTATCCGGCGTGGAAAGCCGCCCGGATGGAGCCTATTGCGGCGATGCGGGTCGAGGTATAAAGCTGCAGCGCTTCCGGGTGGGGGCTGCCAGGGTTGGGGCAGGGTGCCCTTTTTTGGAGATGAACGTGGTGATGACAGCCCAAACAACGGCGGCTCCCCAGGGGCGCGAGGAAATTGTGCGTACCATCAATGTGGTGAAGGAATATCGCATGGGCGATCAGACGCTCCAGGCCCTGAAGGGTGTGAGCGTGACGATTTATCGTGGAGAATACATATCTATCATGGGTCCATCCGGATCGGGCAAATCCACATTGTTTAACGCCATCGGCGGCCTGGATAAGCCCAGTTCCGGCAAAGTGTTTATTGATGAGGTGGATGTGGCCCAACTCGACGCCCTGGAACTGGCGTGGCTGCGTTGTCGGAAAATCGGGTATATTTTTCAGACCTTTAATCTGATCCCGGTGATGACCGCTCTGGAGAATGTGGCCCTGCCCATGATCTTCGGCGGGATGCTGGAGGCGGACGCCCGGGACAAAGCCAAGGCCATTTTGGAGCGGGTGGAACTGGGGCATCGGATTGACAATAAACCCTCACAACTCTCGGGTGGCCAGCAGCAGCGCGTGGCCATTGCCCGGGCTTTTGCCAATGATCCGGCGATTATTTTGGCCGATGAGCCGACCGGAAATCTGGATTTAAATACGGGCAAGGCCATTATTGGCCTGCTCAAAGAAATGAATCGGGAACGCGGGGTGACGGTGATCAGTGCCACCCATGACCTGAAAATGCTGGACATTTCCGATCGAATTTTCTGGATTCGCGATGGTGCGGTGGAAAAAATCCAGCGCCGCGATGAGGTCACCATTGACGCCGGCCAGATGCACTGAAAATTTGACTTGACGTGTAGCCCGTTTCGGGTTCTTATTACAGACTATGGAAGTGTGGGGGCGGCTGGGGCGTCCGAAGAAGCGTTGGCCGCCGCAGGCGGTGGGGCTTCCGGCGGCGTGGGAGAGCTGGGTGGGCCGCCGGGGCTCAACCCAAGATCATGGGAATGTCAATGGTGCCGCTGATTAACGCGGTCAGCGGCGTCGGAATTGGTCGGCAACGGCCAGGAGTTGGTATGGCTGGTTCTCGAACGGCATGGGGCATTGATATCGGCACGACGTCGCTGAAGGCGCTTAAACTCCAGTTGCAGGGCGGCAAACTGGAAGTTTTGGCGGTCGAGGTTATCGAGCACGAGCGTTTTCTCACCGAACCGGATGTGGACCGTCGCGAGGTGGTGGGGCAGTCGCTGCGGAAACTTCTGGATCGCAATCCGCTCCGGGGAGAGAAGGTATTTGTGAGCGCTCCGGGCGCGACGAGCTTTGCGCGGTTTGTCAAGTTGCCACCGGTGGAGCCGCGCAAGATTCCGGAAATTGTGCGCTTTGAGGCGATTCAGCAAATCCCGTTTCCGCTGGATCAGGTCAACTGGGATTATCATAGTTTTCAGAATGCGGATTCTCCGGACGTGGAGATCGGCATCTTTGCCATTAAAAAGGATATCGTGGCGCAGTTGCTGGCGGATTTTCGCACGGCGGGGGTGACCGTGCATGGCGTGCAGATTGCCCCGCTGGCGATCTACAATGCCATGACCTATGAACAGGCGGTCAAGGACAAGGGTACCATTGTTCTGGATATTGGCGCCGACCACTCGGATCTTATCATGATGGATCAGGGGCGCTTGTGGTTGCGCACCATTAACCTTGGCGGTAACAGCTTTACAGAGGCTCTGGCCAAGAGCTTCAAGCAGCAGTTTCGGCGGGCGGAGCAACTCAAAAAGACCGCGGCCACGAGCAAATACGCCCGGCAGATATTTCAGGCCATGCGCCCGACATTTGCGGATCTGGTCCCGGAGATTCAGCGGTCCATCGGCTATTACAACAGTGGACACCGGGATAACAAAATTGAACAGATTGTGGGAACGGGCAATTCGTTTCAGCTTTCCAACCTGCAAAAATACCTGCAACAGTATTTGGGCATGGAAGTGCGACGGTTGGACAGTTTCAGCAAGGTGACCGGCGAAGCCAAGCTGCAGGCCAGCATGGGGGAGCATATTCTGGGGCTGCCGGTGGCGTATGGGCTGGCCCTGCAGGGGTTGGATCTCGCTACGGTTGAAAGCAACCTGTTGCCGGTGGAAATCGCCCGTAAAATGCTCTGGGCGCGGAAGCGTCCGTGGTTTATCGCCACCGCGGCCCTGGTGGCGGTGTCGGCGATGGTGGCGTATGGCCGGTATTACCTGGACAAAAGCGCCTATCAAACGAGTGTGCATAATCCGCAGCTTACGCAAAATAATATTTTTATCCATAAGGTTTCGCAGTGGCAGGCTGATTATAACGATGTCAGCAATACGTATCTTAAAAATCTGGGACAGGTGCAGCGCTACCTGGCGATGGGTGCTGATCGCCGCGTCTGGCCGGAAATAATTTCCACCCTCTACAAATCGTTGCCGCAGGCCGGGCCGATGCCACAGGGGGCGGGTGTGGACTGGAAGATAATGATTCAGTCGATCACGTCGAAATATGTGCCGAATATGACCGTTCGGACTACCGGCGGGGCACCGCAAAGTAAAAGGGGTTTTGTGCTCACGATTCACGGCTATACGCCGTATCGGCAGGCACCTTTTATTTTGGAGCACTTTATGGCGGCGCTCCAGCACAATGCCCCGCGGCACCAAGCGGGTTCCACCACCCGCCCCGCGGCGCAAAATGGCGTGCAGGCCACACCACTTCCATTTTACATCGTCGTCCCGCCCAACGTACTGCAGATTTCCAGAATCGGCCGGCGGGCCGTGCAAGGGGAGGCCGTTGGTTTCCACCCGTGGGGTTCCGATCTCGGTCCTTTTGTCAAGGAATTCCTGTCCAGCTTCGAGCCTAAGTCGGCCACATCGCCGACACCGGCACCCGCGAATTCCGGACCCACCAACGGCAATCCGCCGGGCGCTTTTCCGCAATTTAATCCTGGTGGTAACTTTCAAACGGGCAATGGTGGGTATCCAGGTGCGCCGTATGGGGGACAAAGTCAGCCCAAGCTGGGCGTCATTAATCCGGATAATGGCCGGTCGCTAACCAGCGCGACGGCCTTTGAGATGACCGTGCTGGTTTACCTGCGCAGTGCCGGCCCGGCCCGGCCGGCGGTGGCAGGATATGGCCAATAACCATGCTGGCAAAGCGGGAGGCAGCCGGGGGTGGATGGACCGTTGTTGTGGAGTCGCACGCAATGAAAATGTCGGGTAAGATATCGGGGTGGCTGAGGATCGTCGCGCCGGCTGCGGAAAATCTCTAAAGGATGTGCATGAATTTCATCAAGAACAATCTGCTGATGATCATTCTGTCGCTGGTGGTGGTGGTGGCTTTGGTGTCGCTGCAATATCCGCTGGCGAGATGGTCAACGCGATTGCGGCGGGAAATGTCTACGAGTCTAAGTACCGTGGGTGTAGCCAAAAGTCTGGCGCAACAAACCATCCACATTCCCGGCCAGCCGCCTTTCGTTGGCCCGATCATCCCGGAAATCATCAATCGCAAGCAACAGGTTCAGAAGTTGATGCAGGATCAGGCCCGGGAAATTAAGGCCAGTGCCGTGGGCATCAACAGCCGGGGCCGCGTGGTATTTCCATACGGTCCTAAAGGACCGGTGATTCCGCTTTTGGCGGGGGTTCCCGAGCCGCATTTATTGCCCCAGTCGAATCATAACTTGGTGCGGCTGGCCAACTTCAAACGCGATTATCAACGTCTGTTTGATTCCGCGGGGCGCAATCCCCGTGGCTGGCTGGCGCAACTTCATGCGGCGATGCCGCCGTCGGAAGGGCAAATCCAGCGGTTGATCAGGCGGCGTTTGTCGCAGATCCATTTTAGATTGGTGCATCGACATAGCGGCAAGTTAGAGGAATCGCGTATTTCCCGACAACTGACGCGGCAGGCGATTTTTCAGGTTGCGGCACGCTGTAGCATTTATGCCGGGCGTTTTTGTTTCCAGGAACGCAATTTTGTACAAAGCACCAACGCCGTGCCGTCTTCGCTGGATATCTATAACGCGTTCGTGGATTCGTGGCTGCAAAGCGACGTGGTTCATGCCATTGTCCTGACCAACCGTGGCAGTCGGGATGTGGCGGATTCCGCGATCAAGCAGTTGTTTTACGTTCGCGTCGGAGCCAATGTGAAGACGGGCCGCGGATCCTTATCTGCTGGATCCAATCTGGGGCCGGTGATGATTCCCAGAGGTGGAGTGTTTTTAAACGCCGGTGCGGCCCCCAGCGCCCAACCGGGGTATAACCCGTATCAGCCGGGTGGTGCGGCCCCTGGTTATAACGGCGGAATGCCCAATGGACCGCCGGGTGGTTATCAGGGTGGATATCCCGGTGCGATCCCGAGCGCTTATCCGAGTCCGTCATCGCCGGCGGCTACAGGCGGGTTGAATTACGGGGTGGGGATGACCGGGCATGTGGGCACCAGTGATTACCAGGTAACCCATGTGGCCGTGGGCGTGATCATTGC
>JABEVA010000025.1 GCA_013044065.1 Phycisphaerae bacterium | reverse complement strand
GCACATTCACGTAACGCCCCATTTCCAGTTGCGAATCTCGGGCAGATCCTGCCCGTGCTGGTCAATGTAGCGTTTGTGCTCGATGAGTTTGTCGCGCACCATCTGCTTGAGATAGGCCGCTTTGGCCCCCAGCTTAGGAAGCCGATCCACCACATCCTGCACCAGATGGAAGCGGTCCATATCGTTAAGCACGGTCATATCAAAGGGGGTGGTGATGGTGCCCTTTTCCTTGTAGCCGCGAACGTGCAGGTTGTGGTGGTTGATGCGCCGATAGGTCAGCCGGTGAATAAGCCACGGATAGCCGTGAAAGGCAAAGATGATCGGCTTATCCCGGGTGAAGAGGGAATCAAAATCAGCATCGGGCAAGCCGTGAGGATGTTCGCTATGCGGCTGAAGCTTCATAAGATCCACCACATTGATCACGCGGATTTTCAAATGGGGCAATTCCCGCCGCAAAATGGAAACCGCCGCGAGCACCTCCAGCGTGGGCACATCGCCGGCGCAACCCATGACCACATCCGGTTCGCCGCCGGCATCGTTACTGGCCCATTTCCAAATTCCAATGCCTTCTTCGCAATGCACCGCCGCCGCTTCCACCCCCAACCACTGCGGAGCAGGATGTTTTCCGGCCACAATGACATTCACATACTGCCGACTGCGCAGGCAGTGGTCCATGACGGAAAGGAGACAGTTGGCGTCCGGCGGCAGATAAACCCGCACCACATCGGCCTTTTTGTTGACCACCACATCCAGAAAACCGGGGTCCTGATGGGTAAAGCCGTTGTGATCCTGCCGCCATACGTGCGAGGAAAGTAAATAATTCAACGAGGAAATATCCACTCGCCACGGCAAATCGCGCGTCACTGCCAGCCATTTGGCGTGCTGGTTAAACATGGAATCAACAATGTGGATAAACGCTTCGTAGCAGTTGAATACGCCGTGCCGCCCGGTCAGCAGGTATCCTTCCAGCCAGCCCTCGCACTGGTGTTCGCTAAGCATGGAATCCAGTACGCCGCCGACGGGAGCAAGGAATTCATCATTTTGTTTTTCCCGGGCGTTCCACTGCCGACTGGTAACATCAAACACCGCGCCCAAGCCGTTGGAAAGGGTTTCGTCCGGTCCGAAGAGACGGAAATTCCGCGGATTCTTGCTGAGATTGGCCACATCGCGCAAAAACGGCCCCAACACCCGCGTATCGCCGATGCCCCCAATGCCAGGCGCAGGTACCGCCACGGCATAATCGCGAAAGTCCGGCATCCGCAAATCGCGCAGCAGCAGGCCCCCGTTGGCGTGCGGGTTGGCTCCCATCCGCCGCGCACCTTTGGGTGCCAGGGCTGCAAGTTCGGGCTTCAAACGACCCGCATCATCAAAAAGTTCTTCCGGACGATAACTTTTCATCCAGCTTTCCAGCATTTTCAGATGCTCCGGATTTTTCGCCGGATCGGATAGCGGCACCTGATGGGCGCGAAAGGTTCCTTCCACGGGCAGGCCGTCAATAACCTTCGGGCCGGTCCAACCCTTGGGCGACTTGAGCACAATCATCGGCCAGCGCGGGCGCATGGTGTTGCCCTGGGTACGGGCCTGGTGCTGAATTTGTTTGATGCGCTCCACGGCGGCGTCCAGCACGGAGGCCATGGCTTGGTGCATCAGGGCGGGTTCGTCGCCTTGAACAAAGTAGGGAGTCCAGCCGTAACCGCGCAGCAACTGTTCGAGTTCCTCCGGTTCAATTCTGGCCAGCACCGTGGGGTTGGAAATTTTATACCCGTTGAGATGTAAAATAGGCAGCACCGCGCCGTCGCTTTCGGCATTGAGAAATTTGTTGGAATGCCAACTGGTGGCCAGCGGCCCGGTTTCCGCCTCACCATCGCCCACCACACACGCGGCAATCAGATCCGGATTATCAAAGACCGCACCAAAGGCGTGGCTGATGGAATAACCAAGCTCCCCGCCCTCGTGAATGGATCCCGGCGTTTCCGGGGCGGCATGACTGGGAATTCCGCCGGGAAATGAAAATTGTTTGAAAAGCCGTTTCAACCCCGCTTCATCCTGACTTATATTGGGGTAGACCTCGCTGTACGTGCCTTCCAGGTACACGTTGCCCACCACCGCCGGTCCGCCATGGCCGGGGCCGGAAAGATAAATCATGTCCAGATCATACTTGTTGATCACGCGGTTAAGATGGGTGTAAATAAAATTTTGTCCCGGCGTGGTGCCCCAGTGGCCCAGCAGCATCGGTTTGATGTGTTCCACCTTGAGGGGCTTTTTCAGCAGGGGATTGTCATAAAGATAAATCTGCCCGACGGAGATGTAGTTGCCAGCCCGCCAATAGGCATCCATTTTGGCGAGCATTTCCGGAGCAAGCGTGCTATTTGACATGGTTGAGTTGCCTTTCGTTATATACGTCCGCCACTGATATGCTAGGCGCGTGGCGTGGCGCAAGCAAACAGGTAATACCGCATTGCAGTTCTGACCGAGCGTTGGGGCCGCTTTTAACAGGCCAAGGCATACGCGACCATCTCCACCGGCGCGGGCTTCAGGTGCTGGCAGGTAGACCCAACCAACGGGCCTGTGGTTGGACAATGCAGGCCAAGCTATATCCATACTCCGCGCACCTCCCACTGCAGCAAATCGGCGGCGTGGCCGACTCTGCCGCACGTATCTTGACCGCATCCACGCGTGACACCCAAGCACAGGATCACGGCGTTCGGGGGCCGTACGTATACTTTTCGCGCCTTGGCAGGAATGTCACATCGGTGGTCGTGCCGAGTACGGATGTATGGTGTGATATAAAGAGTGCTAACGTGTGGGCCATCTTCGGCTATGGCTGGGTCATGGTCACGCGTCGCCCGGCCGGCACGGCCAAGAACCTGACGATGAGTCCTGCGTGCAACCTCACTGGTCGAAGTGACCTTGTCGCCCCGTCCTACGGGAGCCACCGGCCGCACGACATCGGTACTGCCCATGGAAATAAGGTGGAAGCGATTCACCAGTTCCTGCCGCACACCAACTCAACTGCGCTGTAGGCCAAGTCAAGTGGCGTCGGCGGCACCGGTTCCGGCCACCGCGGGCGCGGCGGCCGCAGGCTCCGGCGGAACCTCCGTCGGCACAGATTCAAACCGCAGAGAATCGCCGTCGCGGTCGATTTTCACCTTGCTGACCTGTTTATATTCCCCTCTCAGAATCGCCTCGGATAGAGGGTCTTCCACGTATTGCTCGATGGCACGGCGGAGCGGCCGGGCACCAAAGTCGGGGTTATACCCCTTTTCAATGAGGAAATCGTGAGCGGCGGTAGTGGTTTCCAGGCCCACACCTTGTTCCACCAGACGTTTGGTGACCTTCCGGATTTCGATGTCGATGATGCGGTAGAGATCTTCCTTGCTTAACGGGCGGAAGATGATGGTTTCATCCAGCCGGTTGATAAACTCCGGCCGGAAAAACTTTTCAACCTCACGCAGCAGGCCCTTTTTCATTCCTTCAAAGTCCTGCTCGCTGTCGCGTTTGCCATAGCCGAAGCCCTGGATTCCGCCGCTCTTGATCAAGTCCGCCCCGATGTTGCTGGTCATGATCAGGATGGTGTTTTTGAAATCCACCTTGCGGCCAACGTTATCGGTGAGATGCCCTTCTTCCATAATCTGCAAAAGCATATTGAACACGTCCGGATGGGCTTTCTCAATTTCATCGAGCAGGACCACCGCGTAGGGTCGCCGACGGATGCGTTCGGTCAACTGTCCGCCTTCTTCATAACCGACATAGCCCGGTGGGGCACCGACGAGTCGGCTGACATTGTGCTTTTCCATGTATTCAGACATATCAATCTGAATCAGTGAGGCTTCATTGCCGAACAAAAATTCCGCAATGGCCTTGGATAACAGGGTTTTGCCCACGCCCGACGGCCCTAAAAACAGGAACGTGCCCATGGGCCTGGCCGGATCCTTCAAACCGGACCGAGCCCGGCGGATGGACCGCGAAATGGATTTAATGGCTTCATCCTGACTGATCACCCGCTTGTGGAGTTCGCTTTCCAACTCCAGGAGACGCGAGGCCTCGGCCTTTTCCAGCCGGGTCAGCGGAACCCCCGTCATTTTGCTCACCACTTCCGCCACCATCTCCTCATCCACCACGCCATCGACAACCTTGGCCTGCTCGCGCCATTTCTTCTGGGCTTCTTCCTTATTGCGGCGCAGTGCCTCCGCCTGATCGCGCAGTTCCGCCGCACGCTCATAATCGGCATTTTTCACCGCCTCATCCTTGTCCACGGTCAGGCGTTCAATCTGCTCGTCAATTTCCGTCAGATTCGGCGGTTTGGTCATGCTTTTCAGCCGCACCCGGGCACCCGCCTCGTCGATAATATCAATGGCCTTGTCCGGCAGGCAGCGCCCGGTGATGTAGCGCGTGGAAAGCTCCACCGCTCCACGCAAAGCACCATCGGTAATCTGGACGCGGTGGTGGGCCTCGTAGCGGTCCCGCAAGCCGCGCAAAATCTCCAAGGTCTCGTCTTTGCTCGGTGGTTCAACAATAATCGTCTGGAAGCGCCTTTCCAGAGCGCTGTCTTTCTCCACGTATTTGCGATATTCATCCAGTGTGGTGGCCCCAATGCACTGAATTTCACCGCGGGCCAGCGAAGGCTTGAGCACATTGCTCGCGTCAATGGCACCTTCCGCTCCGCCGGCCCCGACCAAGGTGTGCAGCTCATCAATGAAGAGCACCACATTTTTGGCCCGCCGCACTTCATTCATCACCGCCTTGATGCGTTCTTCAAACTGTCCTCGATATTTGGTGCCCGCCACCATCATCGCCAGATCCAGCACCACAATGCGCTTTTCAAACAAAATTTCCGGAACATCATTGGCCACAATTTTCTGCGCCAGGCCTTCGACAATGGCCGTTTTACCGACACCCGCCTCTCCCAGCAGTACCGGATTGTTTTTGGTGCGCCGGCACAATATCTGAATGACCCGTTCAATTTCGTTGGCCCGGCCGATCACGGGGTCCAAGGCTCCTTCACGGGCCAGTTCGGTCAGATCCCGGCCGAACGAATCCAGCGCTGGTGTCCGCGATTTGGTTTTAGCCTCCTTATTTTCAGGGTTGGCTTCGCTTTCGACCCCGGCACCCAGCAGGTTGAGCACTTCTTCCCGCACTTCCTCCAGCTTCAGCCCTAAATTCATCAGCACCTGCGCCGCAACACCATCGCGTTCCCGGAGCAGACCCAGAAGCAGATGTTCCGTACCAACATAGTTGTGGCCCAGATTGCGGGCTTCTTCAATCGCGTATTCAATGACTTTTTTCGCCCGTGGCGTCTGCGGGAGTTTGCCCATGGTGACCATATCCGGTCCGCTTTTGACCAGTTTTTCCACTTCCAGGCGAACCTTGCGCAGGTCAATATCCAGATTTTTCAGCACCGTCGCACCCACGCCCGACCCTTCCTTCACCAGTCCAAGCAAAATGTGTTCGGTACCAATGTATTCATGGTTAAAGCGCTGCGCCTCTTGGTTGGCCAGGGCCATCACCTTGCGGGCACGATCTGTAAATCTCTCGTACATCCAACGCTCCTAAAAGCGGTTTCATGCCACAGTATCTTTTCCCGTGGCGGTTTATTCTAGGCCGGGCTGATTCCAATAATCAAGCCATGCGTTCACGCCGCTGCGACACGCCCTTACTGTTTATCGGTCAGAGGAAGCTTAAAATTCACCGCTGCCCGCACAAAACAGTTTTTAGGTCGAGCCACATTCCGGCACCACCTCCCATTATACCCGCAACACCGCGCCGCAGCGATGCTGCAAACCAGCCACGGCACGCTGAATCTGCAAGTCCACCTCGTGGGAGCGCAGCGTGGCCTCCGGATTGCGAAAAACCAGCGTCAAGGTAACGCTTTTACGTCCAGCCTCAACCTGTTTACCCCGAAACACGCCCACCAACTCCACGCTCTCGATAAATTCCAACGCCAGCTCCGCCAGTAGATCCCGCAGGGTTCCCCACCGCACCCCCTCATCCACCACCACCGATAAATCCCGCCGCACCGCCGGAAACCTCGCAATGGCGCGGGCACTCGGCACAGGCTCAAATAAATCCAACAACGCCGACCAACGCACTTGGAGGCCGGCCGCGGTTTGTTTCAGATCGTAATGCGCCTGCACCATCGGGCCAAACACGCCCACACTGCCCAGCAGCGCGGCTCCTTGACCGTCCACCCTTACTTGCACCTCACCCGCCGCGCCCCGGGCAAACGGCATACAATCCCGCGGATGCACCTGCAACACCGCCCGTCGATTTAACTTTTGCACCACCAGCTCCAGCGCGCCGGTCAAGTGGGCCACGGTATCGCCGACCATGGCCAATTGTGGTTCCTCATAAGGCTTTTCGCCGGCCTTTCCCGCCCTCTGAAAATAAATGCTGGCCACTTCAAACAAAAATGCGTTCAACTGGCCATTGGTTTCGTTATGCCGCCGCGAACGCAACAATCCCGGAAATATACTTGGCCGCAGTGTGTTGCTCACCTTGCGCACCGCATCGCTCACGCGCAGTGGCTCACCCGCGGCCGGGTCCAGAAACAATTGCGCTTCCACCGCGTCCACAAAACTAAACGTGATCGCCTCGCTGGCACCGGCACCGGCCAACGTGGTTCTCATCACCCGCCCGGCCTCCTGCGTCCGGTCCAGTAGTCGCACCGCATGAGAAACTTTTCGTTCCACCGGAATCCGGCCGTAACCCCACACGCGGCAGATTTCTTCAATCAGATCAATTTCCCGCCACACATCCAACCGATGGGAAGGCACCCGACAAACTAAATCCGGACCGTCCGCACGCGGCGAAAATTCCAATCGGGTCAGAATTTCACGGATCTGCTCCGGTGGAATCTCAATTCCCACAATTCGCTTGACCTGCTCCGGTCGCAGGCGAACTTCGCGACAGCCATCTTCCACCTTCCCAACCGCAGATACCCCACGGGCCAAATCTCCTCCGGCGACTTCCAGTATCAACTGCGCCGCGCGGACCGAAGCCCATTCGGTGGCCGCGGGATCGATACCACGTTCAAACCGATAGGATGATTCACTGCTCAAGGTCAAAGCCCGCGCGGTTTGGCGGATGGTTAATGGATCAAACCGCGCCGATTCCAGCAGCACGTTCACCGTGGCCTCGGTAACACCCGAATCTTTGCCCCCCATAATACCCGCCACCGCCACCGGCGATTCTTCATCGGCAATGACCAACATGGTTGGCTGGAGCGCACGGGTTTGGCCGTCAATGGTCATCAGCTTTTCACCGGCTTTGGCCCGTCGTACCACAATTTGCCGCCCCTGCAATTGATCCAGATCAAAGGCGTGGAGCGGTTGGCCCGTTTCCAAGAGCACATAATTGGTTACATCCACGACATTGTTAATGCTGCGCTGCCCCACGGATTCCAAAGCCTGTTGAAGCCATGCCGGAGACGGTCCGATGCGAACATTGCTGATCACCCTGGCCACATAACGCATACAGCCGGCGGTATCCGCGATACGTACCTGAATCAGTTGGTCCACAGGGCGGCTGGATTCCTTCACTTCCACCTTCGGAGGCAATAATTTTCGGTCCAACAGCGCCGCCAACTCGCGGGCCATGCCCAGGTGGCACAGGCAATCGCTGCGATTGCTCGTCACCTCCACATCCAACAGTGGACCGTGCTGGGTGTCCACCACCGATTCCACCGGTAATCCCGCATTGAGCAAAGCTTCTCGCGCTTCTTCCGTCGCAACGCTCTTATCGAGATATCGAGCGATCCAGTCCAGGGAAATTTTCATGCCAACCTTCCAGCATTGAAGTTCCGCCGGAAAAGTAGTTCCGGCCATACTCTGCAAAGATTACAGAAGGCAGCGCCGCCGGGCAAGTGGGCAGTCCGTCGGCCGACGTTGTCCCGGACGGCAACTCGGTAAAATACTACCTTTCTGGCTGTGTCTAGCCAACCGCCATAGACGTCGCGTCGTGTGCAACCTTGGAATTTATTTGTTCGCCGATCGGGGCGACGCTACACTTTACACGCAGTTAGGCTCATGGTGAGCCTGGCCGACCAAACAGCCGCGAAGGGCAACGTTCGACCCTTGCTGGGGCATCGTTTTTATGCGAATTATTCGTTGTACCCCGTCCTATTGCGATCAAATCCTGGCCATATTCAATGCGGCGATTGTGACATCCACCGCTCTGTACGACTACCAGCCGCGAACCCCAGATATGATGCGCGCCTGGTTTGAAATCAAAGAAACCGGAAATTATCCCGTCGTTGGCGCGATTACGCCCGGTGGGGATCTGATGGGCTTTGGCAGTTACGGAACGTTCCGGGCCTGGCCCGCCTACCAGTACACCGTGGAACACTCTGTGTATGTCGCCGAAAAATTTCGTCGGCAAGGCGTTGGACGTCGGTTGCTTGAGGAGCTTATAACCCTGGCCCAGTCGCAGAATTATCACGTTCTGGTGGGTGCCATCGACTCTGGTAACCGGGCCAGCGTCAGCTTGCACCGGAAGCTTGGATTTCAATACGGCGGTACTCTTAGACAGGTCGGTTTTAAGTTTGGTAGATGGCTTGATTTGGAATTCCATCAACTGATTCTGCCGTCACCGCGCAAACCGGAAGATGGCAACCCTGCAACCTGACGCCCACACGTGTCCCTGCCAGGCGGTACATTGATGAAGCCGTGCCATGAGGCGGTTGGGGAGCCTCGGCGGCGCAACCATCCCAATCTTCTTCATCGGTATGGGGTGGGTATGGGCTTGGTCGGCGTGTGATCGGCTCTGGTCACGAAGAGTGACTAACGGCCAAGGGTCGCGATTTGTGCGAGAATCTCATCAGAGCCGCGGCTTTGCAGCATTTCCAGCAGCGGTCGAACCATGGCGTTTAGCCCGGCGGCGGCAGGCTTCTTTGTCAGCAGAGTTCCCCGCGCGATATGCCGGCCGTCGGGAGTGGCCAGCAGCGCTCGCACGATCCATCCCGCTTGCGTTACGCCATCCACGACCCCGCGCTGTTGGGCGCACACGCCGATCGGAGCCATGCAGTTACCGGCCAGAGCCTGCACTATTTTGCGTTCAAAGTCCAAGGCCCAGAAGGTGGGGCGGTGGTGAATGGATTTGGCCAAGGTGCAAACCAATTCATCATCCCATCGCGCCTCAATGGCCAGCGTGCCCTGGCCGGCGGCAGGGATGAATTCTTCGCAGGATAAAATAAGGCCTTCCGGCGGCAGCATGTCCGCACGCATCAGCCCTGCCTGCGCCAGGAGCGTGCCAGCCACAGCGCCATCGCGAACTTTCTTCAACCGTGTATCTATATTACCGCGTAGCGGCTCCACGCGAATATCGGCCCGACGGGCCAGTACCTGCGCCTGTCGCCGT
>JABEVA010000214.1 GCA_013044065.1 Phycisphaerae bacterium | reverse complement strand
GGCACGGTCCCTCGTGCCGTGGCTCGTGCGATGGGGGATGGGAGTTAGGGGTTAGAAGATTAAGGAGATATGCCGTGAAAAAGATGATTCGGAGAAAGAATGCAGGAGACAGGAGACAGGAGACAGGGCTGCGCCTGCGGGCTGCGCAAGACGGGAGACGGGAGACGGGAGTCGGGAGTACGACCGGCCAGCGGTCAGCGGTCAGCGATCAGCGATCAGCACGCCGCGCCCCGTCGTCCCCTGTCTCCTGTCTCCTGACTCCTGTCTCCTGGCGCAGCGGCTTCACCCTCATCGAACTTCTGGTGGTGATCTCTATTATCGCCATCTTAATGTCTATTCTTCTGCCGGCGTTGGCCCACTTCCGTACCGAAGGCTACATTACCTCCACCACGGAAGAATTAACCAGCGTCAAGGCCGCCTGCTTGGCCTATTACGCCCATTTCGACGCCTACCCCGGCCTGTTTTCGGAGGCTGATATTTCTAACGCAAAGGTCACGGCGACGGGGCAAACACCCGCCGTGTCCGGCACGCAGAATATGCTGCTTTCGTTGATGGGGCCGGCCGAGCCGACCTCGTACACCGGCTTCGCCGCGGGGACCTATTCAACCGTTACGGATTCGGTCAGCGGTACGTCGGTATTGGTGCCCTATACCATGGGGGCCGGCCCCGTTGATTTTGCCAATGGGAGTCAGCAGCTCAACGCATTCTATACGCCCGCCCAGAGCATCCTGCAAACTCAGCCGCCCACCATCGGCACGGCCACACCCACAGTCCTGCCCACCCTTTATGATGAATTCCCTAGCGGCATTCCAATTTTATACTGGCGGCGCAACCCCGGCTCGGCGAGCAATTATCCGGTGGGAACCAATGCAACGACCACGGCCAACGTGGATTTTTGGCTGAACTGCAATGCCCCGTATTTCAGCAGCACCAGCCTCTCCGCCATCAACGGTATCACGTATGACGAATACGACGCAACCGTCGGCGGCTCTGCCAATCCGCATTATTCCTCCTACAACGACTCTGCCAATGGTGCAACCGCTCTTGCCGCCATGGTGGTCAACCAAACCACCGCACCCAATTATGCCACCGCACCCAATACTCTTGGCTATCCGGTGCAGGGCGATTTTGTACTGGAAAGCGCCGGCCCGGACCATGCCTACGGCCCCGCCATTCCCAGCGGCAGCAACAACTGGGGCACCAGCGCCGGCCAATGTGACGACATCTTCGTATTCGGGGGGCAATGATGGCCAAGGAGACAGGAGACAGAATACAGGAGTCAGGAGTTAGGAGAATAAGGAAAATGGATATGAAAAAGATGATGCAGAAAAAGAAGACAGGAGACAGGAGACAGGAGACAGGGCTGCGCCTGCGGGCTGCGCAAGACGGGAGACGGGAGACGGGAGTCGGGAGTACGACCGGCCAGCGATCAGCGGTCAGCGATCAGCGATCAGCACGTGGTGCCCCGTCGTCAACTCCTGTCTCCTGTCTCCTGTCTCCTGTCTCCTCGCCGCGCCGCAGCGCGGCCTTCACCCTCGTCGAACTCCTTGTGGTTGTCTCCATTATTGCCTTGCTGCTGGGGCTGCTGCTGCCGGCCATCCTCTGGGCCCAAAAGGATGCCTACATCACCGCCACCGAAGCGGATATGCACGCCCTGAGCCTCGGCCTCGACCAATACCACGCGGATTTTGGCATGTACCCCAATTCGTCCATTGTGGATGGAACCACCGGAGCCTACGGCGGTGCAATCCCCGAAGGCGCGGGTTACGAAGTCATGGCCGAGGCCCTGCTGGGATTTTTGCCGGGCCAACTTGACGGTGCCCCTGCCAGCGACCCCGGCTACACGTCTTCCGCCACCGTAACGCTGAACCAAACCCAAGGCTTTGCCATGAAGCCATATAAGAAAGTCTACGGCCCGTATATGAGCGTCACGGCTACTAACATCTTTATGGTTGCGGGAACCAGCGCGACCTCCCCGGCGCAATATTATTTCACCGACGCCTTCGGCCAGGCCGCCACCACCAACGCCCAACTGTTGCCCATACTTTATTTCAGCGCCAATACCAATCCTGCAGGCACCACTAAATCGGGCAACACGAGCCCCACGATCTTTGGCGACTATTACACGAATAGCTCCGGCAGCGCCGACGTACCGGGAATATTTAACGCCGGTGATGACAACAATCCACCGGGGCCGACGGCGGGCGCAGTCCCGGCGAGCCTGGCTCCAGGGCCTGGGTTTCTGAACCTCATCGGCAATACCTCACAGGATAATCTCGTGGACACCGGCGAAACAATTACCGGCAGCGACGGCTACCTGCTCGTCAGCGCCGGCCCGGATGGTGCGTATTTTACGGCCGATGACATTGTATACGGCCAATAGCGCCGGCGGCGGCCTGTAAGGAGACAGGAGTTAGGAGTTAGGAGTTAGGAGTTAGAAGAATAAGGAAAATGGCTATGAGAATGTTAAACACGAAAACACGAAGCCACGAAGTTACGACGGCGGAACAGCCACAACATAGGACGCAGGGAAGCGCAGAGTCCACGGGGAAGGTTTATCCACAGATTTCACAGATTACACAGATTAACGACGAGGTGTTCAGCGGTTCGTATTTAGCGGCGCTGCGGGAAGTTCGCCCCTCGTCCCCCCGTCGTTCGGCCATAAAATCTGTGCAATCTGTGAAATCTGTGGATTCCCCGTCGGCGTTTACCCTGGTTGAACTCATGGCCGTGATGACCATCATGCTTATCATGGCCCTGATTACTATTCCCGCCTTTGCCAAAATGTTCCAAAACAGCAAGCAAGTTGGGGCCATGAACGAGATTTCCGCAATGATCGCCCAAGGCCATGCCCTGGCCCTGAAAATGCACCAGCAGGTGGCTGTGGTGTTTTATGAAGAGACCGCCGGCGGCTATTCCGGCGAAACCGCCATCGCCCTGGCCATCGCCCCGCAAGGCCAGCCGGAAAATGGAACCACGGCCGCACCCCTTTATTTTGAACCGTATCTGGGTACGCCCGTGCAATATCTGCCCGCAGGCATGATGGTGGCGGCTCTGAATTCCAGCTCCTCGGTTAATGTGGGTACCATCGGCAGTACCGCTGGCACCTGCCGGGCCATAGTCTTCGATGCCTCCGGCCACATGGTCTTGCGCAGTTATCTTGGAGCCATGGCCAACCCGGACAACACGACGCAGGCCAATTGGCAGAATTGGAATTTTTACGGCAGCACGCCGAGCAACAGCACCGCCGTCAGTTCCCCCGGCGTAATGGCTTACCAGCCATCCAAGCTGCCCGCCTCGGCGACCGCCTCCGCCTCCGCACTGGCCGCGTACCTCGCCGCCAACAACGATGTATTTATAGTCAACTCCTACACAGGAGCGGTGATACGATGAAACGAGAAAAGAACATCTTTTCAGGGGACAGGAGACCGCTGCGCGAGTCGGGAGTCGGGAGATGGGAGACGGGAGCAACGGGGGCGCTGCGCGAGATGGGAGACGGGAGCGCCACCAGATGGAAATTGTTTATCGGAGATGGGTGTGGAACAGACACGCGGGTACAAGGATTTGATTGTGTGGCGGAAAGCCATGGATTTGGTGCCGCTGGCATATCGGCTGGCGCGAAAGTTGCCCCGGGAGGAGACCTGGGCCTTGGGCGGCCAGATACGACGGGCGGTGATCTCAATTCCGGCCAATATTGCCGAGGGCCAGGCCCGTCGGCACAGGCCGGAATTTATTCATTTTCTGTCGATCGCGCGGGGCAGCTTGGCGGAGTTGGATACGCTGCTCCTGGCGGCGACAAGGCTGGACTACTTCCGTGCCGCGGAGTTGGAGCCGGCACAGGCGCTGATGATCGAGGTTCGCCGTCTTTTACAAGGCCTGATTCAGAAGTTGCAGGAATAAGGGCGGCGGCAGCCGCCGCGCTCCTGGCTCCCGACTCGCGGATCCCGGCGCGCCGGGACCGCGCCGCGTCGTCCACTCCTGTCTCCTGTCTCCTGTCTCCTGTCTCCTGGCGCAGCGCCTTCACGTTAATCGAAATCCTCTTTGCCATCATGATTCTGGCCCTGGGCCTGGTGATGGTGGCGGCGTCTTTTCCCGTGGCCATTAAATGGACCCGCCAGGATACCAACAAAACCATTGGCCGCCTGATCGCCACCAATGCCCTGGGCATTATTGAAACGGAATATACGCCGGCAAGCTTTTCTGGCGTTACCAGCAGCACACCCGTGCCGTTGCCCACGTTGCCGTCGCTGATTGACCGGACCTACGCCTTTGGCACACCAACGCCGTACCCGGACGTGCAATTCCAATCCGGCTACCCCGCCAACAACGGCAACTCGCTGTATTTTTGGACGGCGCTGGCGTGCGTGGCACCCAGCCAGGCTCCCATCGTCACGTCGCCGGCTCTGCCGCAGCCAACCTACGATCTCTACGTTTTGGTCTTTAAGAAGGGCAACTACAAGGACCAATGGACGGTAAAGCAAAACAGCGGCGGCCCCTGGGCTACGTTGGCTGGCGATTGGCTGCTGGGCAGTGGGGGCACGGCTGGCACGAGCGCCTCGGGCGGAACCGTTGGCGGTGTGAACGCCACGGGTGGCTTGGGCAGCAGCCCCGCCGCTAGCGGTGATGGAAACGCCAACTACAACGCCACCGGCAGCCCGGCCGCCTATGTTTACGGCGTCCCGGTTGTGGCCATTGTCGCCGCAGGTGCTTTGAATACAGATGCGGACTTCCCAATTGGATCGCTGGGCATCGACGAGACGACCGGTGCCGTATTCCGCAAGACGGTGGTCAACATCGGCGGTACAAATTACGCTTGGCGCAGCGACCTGCCGATCCCCACCAGCACCCCCAGCTACACCAGTGGAAGCGGACCGCAAAGCGATCCCGTGGCTTACGTGCCGCCTGCCGACGGCCAAACCGCCAGCCCGCTGATTTATATTTACACCACCACATTTACGCCGTGAGCCGGACGGGAGTTGGTCGCTAGGAGTTAGGAGCTAGGAGAATAAGGAAAATGGACATGAAAAAGATGATGCAGAAAAAGAATACAGGAGACAGGAGACAGGAGACAGGGCTGCGGCTGCGGGCCGCAGCCGCGCTCTCGTCGTTCCTTAGTGTTCCTTTGTGCCCTTCGTGGTTCAACCGCCGTCGGTCGTTTCCCGTTTATCCGTGTTCATCCGTGTTATCCGTGGTTCCGTCGTCGTCCGGCCAGCGATCAGCGGTCAGTCCCGGCGCGCCGGGATCAGCACCTACTCCTGTCTCCTGTCTCCTGTCTCCTGTCTCCTTGCCGCGCAGCGGCTTCACTCTCGTCGAAATGCTTGTGGTTATGTCCATCCTCGTGGTGATGATGGCCGGCGTGGGCGAAATTTTCCAGACCGCCGGCCACACCGTGCGCCTCGGCCAGGCCACGCTGCAAATGATGGCCGGCGTGCGCACGGTGGAAGCCCAACTGAACCATGACCTTGCCCATATCAACCCCAACGGCTACCTGATTATCCGCGGGAGTTATTTTGCACCCAATTGGGATCTGCCGGGGTACACCGCCGTCGGGACCGGCAAACAGTGGCAGGGGGATACGTCCGGGGCCAGCGCGCCCACGCCGGCGACATACGGTATAACCTATCAGGTTGGCGACCAAGTGTATTATGGCGGCGCGTTTTATGCCTGTGTCAAGGCCAATCAATCCTCGTCGCAAAACAGCCCAGCCGTTTCCATTGCCCCCACCGGCGACTGGGCTGAAACCTACCCCACGCCAACCACCGGGTACACAACGCTGCCTTGGCAGGACGACCAGCTTACATTCCTGGCCAACGGAACATTTCAGCATCGTACCGGAAGCTACACGGACACGGCGACGTACCCGGTATTCATGGATAACCTAACCACCAACGCTGCTGCGGTCTGGTATGGCCAACTGTTTATGGAACCCATGCCGGGCAACGTCGCCACCACGCCGCCCCTGTATCCTCAGCCCAATCAGGCCACGGTGCTGCCCATTGGCGCGCCGCCGACCGGTGCCACTGCTGGTAATTACGTCCTTGGCCGGCGGGCGATGCTGCTGGTTCCCGGTGCCGGGTTCCTGTCAAGCGGTGCCCAGGCCACTACCTATACCCCGCCTGGCAGCCCAGTAAGTTACGCCGTCTATGGCGGTATCACTCATACGGTGTACGCGGTCAAGGGCGATGCCGGCGAAACTAGCGGTGCCGCCATTACCTCCTCGCGTATTGACGCAGCCTCGATCTCACCGGGGCAGATTGGATCGGATCCCAATTTTTTTACCTCAATCGCGACCAGTGCGGCCACGGTGGGGGCCAACGTCGCGGACAATTACTGTTTCCGGTCATGCGCGTTGCCCACGCCTGCGGCCAGCAACCAGGGCTTGGTCAATGGCTACTTCCGCATGACGCCGGTTCTGCTCCAAGGCGATCCATCGTTCACGGTCCAATGGACAGACGGCAGCGTCAACACCGCCACCGGTACGCTTAACTGGTACGGCCTGAATCATCCGATGGCTGCGGCCACCGACAACACTTGGGATGCCACCGAAGGCACCGCCGTGGAAGTCAATACCACCGCAGGTACCGACCCCAACGACCAATACGTAGCCGTGTTTGATGCCGCCAACCGCCAATATTGGCCCAAGGCCCTGAAAATTACCTTTACCGTCACCGATCCCACTAACCTGTTGCAAGGTGGCCGGGTAATTACGGAGGTGGTGCGGCTGCCGCAGTAACGCGGCGTTTGGTCGCGAGTCGGGAGTCGGGAGCCGGGAGTTGGGAGTAAATGAATAAGGAGATACGCCATGAAAAATGTGATTCAGAATACAGGAGACAGGAGACAGGAGACAGGAGACAGCAACCGCGTTACGCAGCCCAGAGATTATTTCCCAGGGCGCACTATGCATCCAGCAGTAAAGGCGTCTCTGAGTTCCAACACACTTCCGCTTGTCACAGATCCGTTGCGCCACGGCCAAGCAATGGCCGGGCTGTCGGAAGTTCGCCCCACGTCTCCCCGTCGTCATCCTCCGTGTAGCTCTGTGTCCTCTGTGGTGAATCCATCGTCATCGGTTATCCGTGTCATTCCGTGTATTCCGTGGTCCCTCCCGTCGTCGTCGTCAAATCTGTGTAAATCTGTGAAATCTGTGGATTCCCCGTCGTCGTCCCCTGTCTCCTGTCTCCTGTCTCCTGTCTCCTCGCGGCCACAGCCGCGCGGCATGATCCTGCTGCTGGTCATTGCCATCCTGGTTTTGCTCGCTCTTTTGGGTACAGCCTACATCCTCATGGCCCGCGCGGACAAACACTCCACCTACGCCGCCAATGCCGCCGCCAATTTGAACCTGGCCCAAAAAGGCGTCCTGAATATGGTGCGTAATACCATGCTCAATCAAACCCTGGACGGCTCGAGCAGCATGCTGGGGGCGAATTACGGATATTATTCCAGCGGCATCAGTTATCCGGTCGGTGCGGTGGTGGAAATGGCCCCGAATTTTTCGACAACCTACGCCACAACCTATTACAAATGCATCACCGCCACCAGCAACAATCCTCCGCCGGGGGCGGATTGGCAGCAGATTTCCGCCGCTCGTTGCTACGATTATCCGCAGCAGACAGCTTACTATGCTTCAGGATCCAATGCCGCTGGTACCCTTGTCTGGTCATCAGCCGCTCCCTACAGTGTTTACGAAGCGGTGAATAATGATCCCACCACGCCGCCGGCAACTGCGGCCTCCGGTTCTACCAGCGTACCCGTTTGGCAACCCGTCCAAGGTGAAGATTTTCTGGTGGAAGATCTACCCATGGAACCGAATACCGATTACCTCGTCGGCCAAACGGCAATGTTATACACCACAGCTAACGCTTCGCGGCAAATTTGCCAGACGGCTGGCGCAACGGGTGCGGGACCGATAACGGTGGCTCCCACCTCTCCAACAACCTGGACCGCGGCGCCCACTGGATCTGCCCAAGAGAATATGTTTTCAAACCTCACCCCGGCAAACTCGTCCGGCCAACTCCAATATGATCCCAGCGACGGCCAATACGATATCGCTCCGCTGGCTTCCAATCCCGCTTACGCCAGTGTTGTCCAACCATCGGTGGTTGCTAATAACACGTTAAATCCGGGGAGCTCTGGCAGTTCTTACCCTTACGGCTCCCGCGACGCAATATGGGAAATGTTGCCCTATAGTTCACCCAACGGTACCCGCTATCGGTTTGCCGTGCGCATTATTGATACCAATTCCATGCTGAATCTGAACGCGGGCTCGGCGGGGGGCATAACCAACACCTCGGGTCAATATTTTAACGGCATGCAATTGGAGGGGGCAATGGCGACCGCAGACGTTTCCGCCGGTTATACCCCTTACATCATCAACGGCAACAGCGGTTCCGCCAATGGCCGCGCCGGCACCGCCAGCGCTCTGGACACGCCGGGCACGAACTTTCTTGCCGCCTGGGCTAATGAGTTATTCACCTATCAAGTGCCGCAAACGTCCGGCGTGCAATGGTACAGCTTGGCAACGGAATTGGAGCTGCGCAGCTACGGCAACAGCGGAGGCGGGTTCAACGGCGGCACGCCCTACAACGGTCGGCCATTGCAGTTGTGGCCCAACACGCTGGGCTATTCCACCACCAGCCCGTACCTTGCCGCGGCTAACCGCGCCTTTTATACCACCTATTCCTGGGATCGCAGCTTCCGGCGTATCGGCGATATTAATGTTATTGGTATGCCGCTGACGCTCAATAACGCTTACACGTGTTCCTCACCCGCAGGCACAGCGGGCGAACAGGTGTGGCCTACGTTCCCGCAAAAGGTCTGGGTCAACGAGCCATCCGTGGCCACCTCGTCGGCCAACATGGCCAACACCACCGCCAAAACCGCCACCGATTTAGCCCGCGTGATGCTTAGCTGCGGGTACAGCGGCCCGGAGGCCGTGGCCTTCGCCGCCAATTACATGAATTACATGTACGATGCGGGGACAGAATCGGGGACATCGCCAAATTTCACTTATACACCGTCGGCCAACGGCCCAAGTTTTATCGACTCCTCCGGTATTTGCGTGCGCGGCGGGACGGATACAAATTTCCTAACCGGTGGCGGCGATCTGACCTCCGCACTCGCAACGGGCTTCACGCTTCCTTCCGGCATCACACAGTCTAATCTACTTGTTGCCGGCTACGCGGCCCAGCCGTTCATTGTTGAAGCGGCCGTCAGCGCTACCGTTTCCGGCACTACCGTCACGTACAACGGATGTGCCGTCGAACTATACAACCCCTACGGCACCGCCCTGGAAATCGGCGGCTGGCAAATCGGCGTGCTTAACAGTACAGGAACCGGCTACAATACCACTTACACGATTCCCGTAGGTACCATAATCCCAGCCAGCGGTTACCTGGCCATTGAGAGCGGCGCGGCCACGCCGGCATTCGCCTTTGAAGGCTCGCCGCCGACCGGCCAAATCCTGGCCGCCACGGCAGCAACTTTGGCCTTTACCTCCACCGCCGCCACTGCCTGCGATGCCGTGCTGCTGCGACCATTTGTGACCCGCGCCGGTGCGGCGGGCTACCTGCCGGTGGATGAATTTAACGTGGCAGCCTTCGAGGCCGTAGCGGCCGCCGGGGATTATTACTTGTCCCGCTACGCCGATACCTACATTGCCAACGACCCGTGGGGCTGCGCCAACGCGTCGGAAACCGCCGTCGAGACTTCTGCGCCTGCCACGCCGCCGCCCGCGAGTTCGGGCACCTTGCCCGCAGTTCCGCTTTACGACCGGTTCGCGGACCAGTCGGATCCGCTCAACACGGCCATCGCCACCATTGGTGAATTGCCGGGCTATGCACCGGGAACCGAGCCGGTCGCCACCAGTGCGTCAGCGGTCCCGAACACACCGGAGCAGTTCATTGGCGCTCCGCTGCCGCTGCTCAACATCGCCGATTTCAATCGGATTACGCGGTTGATTTCCGTTTCCGCTCTCTCGGGAAGCGTGTACGTGCCCATTCAAATGATCTCGGCCACAATTGCGAACTTGGCCGCAGCCCAGACGCCCACCGTCACCGACCCGCAGGACGCCACCAACCACTATTTGGCCTACGAGCCTTACGCCCGGTTCGACTTCCTCCAGCCCACCAACGCCGCGCCGCCCGATCCACGGGCACTGGACGTACTCAAAATGATTACCATGACCAATCCCGCCTGCGATCCGGACTTAAATCAAAATTCCACCACGCTGGATGCCATTCGCATGGCCGGCAGGCTTAATGTCAATACCGCATCATTGGCGGCTTTGGAAAATTTATTTGTCTCCGTCGGCAATTCGACCAATGCCTACGCCCTTGCTAGCCTGATCGTCGATTGCCGCGACCGGATCGGAGCGTTCATCAACAGCACTGGAACCAATAATCCCGGGTCAGGAATCTGTTCCCTGGGCCAATTGCTTTACGCACTCAACGACAGTAGCACTTCCGCCACGACCATGGACAACCGCGATTGGCAATGGGCCACCGTTTACAACATGTGTACCGTGCGCAGCGATACCTTCGTTGTCTACGGCCTGATTCAGGCCCTGCACCTCAACGGCAGTTACGTGGCACCAAGCGGCGACACCACCATCAACACCACTGATTGGTACACCGCCAACCAAGGAACCGTCATAACGTCTGGAACAACCGGAACCCAGAATTCAATTTCCACCGATCCCGACAACACCAACGCCGAATTCATCCTCGAAGGCCAGCGGCGCTTTGTTGGTATTATCGACCGCTCTTACTGCAACGTCGGCCCGTCAACCGCCGGGTTCCAACTGCCCAAAGTGGTGGCCGTGAAGGTATTGCCGAATTGATGGGCGGCTGCTACCAGCGTTCAGCATTTAGCGGTCAGCGATCAGTTTCTTATGGGCCTGCCTGAAGGCCAGATGACGGGCCAATGAGTCATTGAGTATCTTCTCACTGACGTGGAATCTGGCTTGCCGGAGCTGCTCATGGACGGCCTTAAGGTCGGCGATCAGAACATTGAGAGGACTGGCATCTGAAACGACAAGCATTAAGGCCGCACCGGTCCAAGAATCCGCTCCAACGTCTGGCGATCGGCCTCCAGGTCTTCGGATGAATAGTTTTGGCAGACGCCATGGTCGGCCAACCACTGCTCGGCCTGGAAGCGCGTGTCAAAGCCCAGAATCACAGCGATATCCCCGGTGCTGAGCCTGCCCGCCTGGTAATTGGCGACCAGAAACTGGTCCCGGGCATGCCCGTCCAATCGCGGATCCTGGCGGCGGAGATATTCTTCGATCTCGTTCGGAAGCTGAATCGTGATGGCCATAAATAAGCCCTCGGATATTTTATCCTCTCGGCCGCCGTTTGGCCGCCCATCCCTACGATACCACGGAAGCATCGTTATCGGCCTTGGCGACCGGTGATACATTGCTTCCTGCATAAAATCATATTACGACATTGTAGACCGCCATTCAAGCTCCGCGGTCAGATGGGAACTGCGTGTTCAGTTTTAAGTGTTCGTTTTAGCATAACAACAATTGAGGAATTGCCGCGAAATGGCCGTCACGACTGCATAGAGCCAACTTATGCTGGAGAACCGTTGCGGCAATCCGGATATCGTTGGTGGGATTTGGCGTGCCTTGTCGCTGGAGTTGCGCAAATAACTTAGCGTAATGATGTGTGGTTTGGTCGTCTGGAAAAATAATCCCCACACGCCCGGATGTTATAAAACGAACCAGAATACCCTCGTTCTCCGAACCGCGCGAACCCAGCAAGAAGCCCGCGCGAATCTCGGCCAACACCACCCACGGTAAAAAGATCGCCACAGCGGACCGAACCGCCTTCAGAACATGGCCATCCCCCCGGCACAGATCCACGTAACGGTTGGTATCTAAAGCCACGCGCATCATGACCGCCACGTTGCACGATCAACGTGATCCTGGGCTTTGATGGCCGCATCAAAATCAGGATCGTCTTTCCAAGTACCGGCCATGAAATCCAGGTCGTTATGCTGTGGCTGTTGGTTGCCCAGCCTCAATCCCGCCGCCAAAGCATCCAGAGCAGTTTGATTTATACTTTTGCCGTGTTCTCGAGCCGCTTTTCTTAGCGCCGCGTCGACACCCATGGGCACTTTTCGGATGGTGTACTGCCGCCTGACGCCGACCGCCTTGGCGGCCCCATTCTTGGTCCGATGATGCGGATGTTGGGTTCGTCCATATTTCATGCCTGCATTATAGCGGTGTGATGCAGGCACGGCAACAGTGCAACCTGTCCTAACCATCGGCCGGGTGCGGCCATCAGTTGTGGCAAAGTGCCAATCCTCACAATCTTCCGGAGCGTGCCGGGATTTCTTTGGGCATCCGGGGGTCGGGCGTCTCGCCCGACAATAAGCCCGAACTTATCGGCCTGGAAGGCCGCCCCCCGCGCTCAACCCGTGGCATTGACCAATGGTTAATACCATCGTAGAATACCATGATGAACATGCAAATTACCATCGACAAAGCCGGTCGAATTGTTTTGCCCAAGCCGCTGCGCCAATCATTGTGCCTGGAGGCCGGCGACACACTGGAATTAACCTCGCAGGGAGAAAATATATCGCTGCGCCCGGTTCGCGGCGTCTCGCCGCTGCAAAAGGAGAAAGGCGTATGGGTTTACCATACCGGCAGGCCGCTGAGCCAGGAGGCGGTGCGGGCCGTCCGCGATGAGGTCCACCAGGATCGCCTCCAACGCGCCCGGGGGAGCACGCAGTGAGGGTGTTTCTGGACACATCCGTGGTCGTCGCGGCGTTTCTTGGAGACCACGAACATCACCACGCGAGTCTGGAGGCCTTTCTGGACTTGCCCGGTGAAGAGCATTTTTGTGCGGCCCATAGCCTCGCCGAGGTTTATGCCACCGTCACGCGACTTCCCGGCCATCATCGCGTGCCGCCCGACCATGCCGCTTTGTTCATCCATGAGATGGAGCGGCATTTAAGCGCAGTGGAACTTACCGGTCGGCAGTATGAAGCCGCAATTACCGCTGCAGCCCGGGACGGCATCGTGGGTGGGGCGGTTTACGATGCCTTAATTCTGCAATGTGCCAGAAAAATCCGCGCGGAAAAGATTTTAACTTGGAATCTTCGCGACTTCAGGCGGCTATCCCCCGATCTTGCCCACCTCATGAAAACCCCCGGGTGAAGCCAAAAAATCCACCCGAAGCCAGGCGTAATACCGGGCTGGCCGTCGCACGTTTCCCGAAATTTCCATCGAAATTCGCCCCGTAGCCCGCCGGCTCCTGTTTTGTGGTGCAGGCG
>JABEVA010000213.1 GCA_013044065.1 Phycisphaerae bacterium | reverse complement strand
GGGTTATCTCCGGCGTTTGCCGGCCCGCAGCACGTTCGCTTCGGATGTCGCTCTGCGCCGCGACCTGGTTCGGCGGGAGGTAACCTTCAAACCACCTCCACAAGCCCGGCAACGCTATGCCTCGCCGGCGGATGAACCCGCCAATGGCTGTATCATTGGGGTTGATCTGGGTTTATATCAGAAAGACCGCTTTGGTCATTATCACCGGCCGGCGGATGTGCGGTTTTCGCCGGCGATTTTAACCGTGGTGCCGGTGACGCTGCGGTCTACGCTGGCCATGCCGCAGAGCCAACGTTTTCAAATTGTCGATGATTGCCGCACCCGCGTATTTACCGCGGATTCTTCGCAGGTTTATGCACCGTTTCAAGTGGTGCAGAAAATGGCCTTCATGCAGCGGCAGGATCTGCTGGGCGGCGGCACGCGTCCGGCCCGATGCAGCCAGATTCAAATTCGGGTGCATGGTGATTCAAGCCACGCGGCGGTGCTGGCGGCACGGGCCGCCATCGCCACGGTCGTGCGTCAATATGCGCGGCAACATTCCCGTCTTCAGGATGCGGGCCTGCAAATTCAAACCTGGGATCAGGTGCAGGCCCAATACATCCGGGCGGTGGATAACGAGCGCGATTTAATCACTTTTTTACTGGGCTTGATGAGCATGGTGGTGGTGGTGGTGATCTTCCTGATTTTCTTTATGATTGTTCGCGACAAAACGCGCGACATCGGCATCATCAAAGCCATTGGTGGCAGCGAGGTGGGGGTGGGAACCATCTTCCTGCTCTATGGCCTGCTGATCAGCGCCGCCGGGGCCTTGCCGGGGATGTTGGCGGGAGTGGAATTTGTGCGTCATGATAATTACATCCACGATCATATTTTGTGGCGTTATTTCGGTATTTCAATATGGAATCGGAAGATTTATATTTTTTCACGCATTCCGGATCAAGTGGATATGCACGCGGTGATCACCATTGTCGCGCTGGCGATTCTGGCCGGGCTGGTAGGGGCGTTTATTCCCGCTTTGATCGCGTCGCTGCAAGATCCCGTGGAAGCCCTGCGTTACGAGTAAAAGGATGGCCGCGCCTCGGTGTTTATGGCAAACCTGCTTGAATTAGTTGATGTACGCAAGACCTATCGGATCGGGCCGGCCGAAATTCCCGTGCTTACCGGCACCAGTCTGACGGTGGCCCGTGGCGAATTTGTGGCCCTGGTTGGGGCTTCCGGTTCCGGCAAAAGTACGCTCCTGCATATTGCCGGGGTGCTGGAACGGGCGGATTCCGGCACCGTTACCTTTGATGGTCGTGATGTGAGCAAGCTGTCTCGGGGCCGCCGCCACGCTTTGCGCAATTCCAAATTTGGTTTCGTTTTTCAACTCTACCACCTTCTGCCCGAGTTAAACGTACTGGAGAACGTTTTGCTGCCGGCGATGATCCAGGCCAATGCCTGGCGCACGTTGGTACGGGCCTGGCCGCGGCAGGCAAAAGCCACCGCAATTCTAGAGGAGCTGGGGCTTTCCAGCCGGCTGCGGCATCGGCCCAATCAACTCTCGGGTGGAGAACGCCAGCGTGTGGCCATCGCACGGGCACTGGTGAATGAACCCGCCATTTTGTTGGCGGATGAACCCACCGGCAATCTGGATCCGCGTACCGGCCGCACCATTTTGGATGTATTTCAACGCTTGCACCGCGATCATCAGCAAACCATCTTGATAGTTACGCATGATATGCAGGTGGCGGGGTTGGCGGATCGTGTGATAAAACTTGAGGATGGGCGCGTGCAGGGGGTGTGAGGCGATTGTCGCCGCGGGAGCAGAGCTAAGCGTCGCAGTTTTTGATTGGAACATTGAGACCATGGCTTTTTGGCGTCATAAAATTGCCGGCCGGCTGGGCACGCTTGACCAGCGGCACGCGGAATTGCCCGTGATGGGCTTTGGCGATCATTTGGATGAATTGCGCAAGCGGGTCATTTTCGCCCTGCTGGGCACCGCGGTTGCCGTGGCCATCTGTTTATACTTTGATCAGCAAATCATCGGTTTTTTATACGGCCCATACCTGATGGCCCTGCGCTATTCGGGTTATAGTGTCCAGATATTTTACCGCAAGCCCGCAGGTGGGCTGATCTCCTACCTGATGACCGGTGTCAAGGCGGGTGTGCTGCTGGCCGCACCTTGGATCATCTATCAGGCTTGGGCGTTTGTGGCTGTCGGCCTGTACCCGCGTGAGCGCAAGGCCTTCTATCGATATCTCGCTCCCAGCATCGGATTTTTTGTCGCGGGCGTACTATTTTTTTTCATCCTGGTGCTGCCCATCATGCTCAAATTTTTCATGCAGTTTAACAACGCCGTGAAATTACCGCCGCCCCAGCCCACGCAGTTGGAGCAGTGGATTTTTGGCAAGGCCGCCAGCACGGCGGAGGTGAGGCGGTTTCCAGCGGGCAACAAAATCAGCACGCTGGTCATTCCCATTGTGCGCAGCGATCCAACCAAATTTCCGCCACATCAGGCGGTGCTCTGGTACAACGCCTCCGACATGGAACTTAAAATGCATGTCGGTTCCATGACCCTGCAAATTTCCAAACAGCCCGCCGGGGTGCTGTTTTCACCGCTACCCATGCTGGGCGACTATCTAAGCTTTGTGACCATCATGTGTCTGATATTCGGCATTTCGTTTGAAGTGCCGATGGTGATGCTGGTGCTTTCCAAAATCGGGGTGGTATCGGCGGCCAAGTTCCGCCGGATGTGGCGGGTGGCCGTGCTGGTGCTGGCGGTGGCCTCGGTGGTGCTGGCACCCACACCCGATGTGGTCACGTTCACCACCATTTTCGTACCGCTGATGGCACTGTACGTGCTGGGTTTAATTCTGGCCGCCATTGGCTCGCGGCCAAAGTCGGCCCCCGCCGCCGAGCCGCCTGCTTCGGACGAATCCTAAGCAGCACATTTCAGTAGAATTTTCCGAGGCCGTGGTGCGTCCGGCAGACCGGACTTCATCGCAGCGGTTCTGGAGGTGGCTTGGGCGCGATCGGCGCTGTTGGCCGGAGGTTCAACCGTCCGTCAACGGTGCCAGGCCGAAATATCTTTCCCAATTCAAATGAGCAAAGCCCGCAATATCGCGTTGGCCAAAACCACGCTGGGTCAGGGCCTCAGCCAGGCGGTTAAGATGACGCGGATGCTCCAGATGTTCTGGAAGCATGGTGGCATCGAAGCCGCCGTCCATATCCGACCCCAAGCCGATCAGGTCGCTGCGGCCGACGAGTTGCGCTATATGATCAATGTGCGTCACCACATCGGCAATGGTGGCCCGTCCGGCAGGCACGAGAAACTTGGAAAACAAATTGATGCCGATCATGCCACCCGCCTTGGCCAAAGCCTTAATTTGCCGGTCGGAAAGGTGCCGCTGCGGGTATTGCTTCTCCGGCAGCAGAGCGCGGCAATTGCTGTGCGACGCCATTTTCGCATTGCGTCCGATATCCAGCATCGTCCAAAAGGCTTTTTCAGAAAGATGGGATACATCGTGAAACATGCCCAAGGCATCGGCCAGAGCTACCAACTCGCGGCCCTTTGGGGTGATATCCGTTCCGCTATGATCGCCGCCGCTCCAAGGCGTACCCTTCACCCAGGTTAAGGCCAGTACACGCACATGACGCCCGGCAAATTCCCGCAGGTCGTCGAGTGTGCGCACTCCGGCGGCACCTTCCAGAAGTAAAATGGCTTCGAGGGCCGCCGTCTGGCCGGGTACAGGCTTGTCACCGGCAGCAGGTAATATCTGCATCAGTCCCGCTTCCTGCCACTGTTTATAAATGTCTAACTGCGTGCTGGAAGCGGCGTGTGCTTGCTGGTAATCATCGTAGCACCAAGGGCCATCCACGGGATCTTCCGCAGTTCCCGGTTTAACCCGAGGTTGGACAAAAATTGTGGCCAAAGTGCGTCGGACATGCCCCTGGCGCAATGCGGGCAGCGAAACCGCCGCCGCGGACCTTGGGTTGCCATCCTCTTGCAGCAGGTCTCTACCGGTTTGGGCAAGATACGCCAAGTCTAAATGGGCATCAAACCAGTATGGCTCGGCGTTGGCCGCAAGCCGGTTGGATTTTGTGGTCGCCATACTGCATTTTCCACGCATCTTAGACTTTAACGATGCGAAAATTTCCAATCACGGGCAGCTTATCATCAACCCCGGCGATGGCATGAAGAATGCCGACAAATGCCAAAATTGCAAAAACCGCCCAAACGACGCCGATGGCAAAACCATACAGATGGACCAGGGCACTGAAAAATCCCGACGACATAAGCGATAGGGTGGGCATGAACAGAAACGCCAGCACCCAGTTGATGCTCCAAAGCCCGAATTCGAGCACAAACAGCAGCAGGCCCTGATTGGCATGGAAGCGGGCGAAGGATGATTCGCGGGCGAAAACCAGTGGTACCACTACGAATGGCCCCATGTAGGCCAGTACCGCCATGGGGCGGTTTTGTTCTATATCTTCGGCGTTTTCCGCTTCCTGCTGCGCAGCTTCCGCAGCCGCCGCAGTGGAGCCGGGTACGGCTGACGCCGCACTTTCGCCGGTATTTTTTTCGACTGGTTCAGGCAAAGGCACTACATCATAGGAATCGTCCGGCATAATGGGATCTCCTTGTGCTAGCCGCAGGACCGTCCACCGCCACGGTGTGGAGAACTGTGGGCAGTTCCGCCAGAAAGGGAATTATAATCGGCGTGGGGATATTATGGGAGTTGCAGTCAGGATACTCGTCAACCCGGCGGGGCGACGGCGGGCACGTCAGCCCTTGGTCGCAGCGATGTTATGGGTGTCCTTTCCCGGTCGTTGCACGGCGACCCGCCAAGGGCCGGGACCCTGTCGTCTGGACGATCCGACCGAAAATCCGTACACTTTCACACGGTGGCAGCGCGGTGTTACTGAATCTACGGTGCGTGCGGCCATGACCATCGGGACCAAACCGGTAAATTAAAATGAGGAAATGATGATGGAAATCAGTGCCAAAGACGTTATGACGCTGCGTGCTAGGACCAACGCGGGTATGATGGAATCGAAAAAGGCGTTGCAGGAAGCCAATGGCGACATGGACAAAGCCGCCGAATTGCTGCGCAAGTGGGGGGCGGGTCGCGCTGACAGCAAGGTGGCCAACGAAATGAAGGAGGGCCTGATCGGGGCGAAAATAGCGACGGATGGTCGAACCGGGGTTCTGCTGCGTCTGGGTTGCCAGACGGACTTTGTAGCGCGCAACGACGGCTTCCAGAAATTACTGACAGACCTGGTGGAAATGGCGTTTCGACACCCGGTAGCCAGCCCGGCGGACTTAAATAAACTTCCCTTTTCCGACGCCTCGGGCCGCACTGTGGAACAGGTGATCAAGGAAATGGTGGGCAGTTCTATTAAGGAAAACATGGCGGTGACCGGTTTGGCTCGATTCACCACGACCGATGGTCAAATCGGAAAGTATGTGCATCACAATGCCAAGGTGGGCGCACTGGTGCGTATTGATGGCTCAACGGATGATGCGGTGCGCGTTTTGCTGGGCGAAATTGCCATGCACGTCACAGCGGGTATGCCATTTGTGCCGGTGGCGGTGAGCCGGGATAAAGTTGATCCGGCCCTGCTGGAAAGAGAAAAGGCGATTGCAGCAGAAGGCATTAAGGGCAAGCCTCCGGCCATCGTGGAAAAAATTGTTGCCGGGAAGCTGGAAAAATTCTTTTCCGACCAGGTGTTGCTGGATCAGCCGTTTGTCAAGGATGAGAGCCGCAAGATCCGCGATCTGGTGGCCGATGCGGGCAAGGCATCATCGGCCACGCTGCGCGTGGTGGAATTTGCGCGGTTCAAGGTAGGCGAGGTGTAATACGCAAACATCCGAAAAAGTTAAGATGGAACAATTTCACCGTGTCGGCGGCTATAAGCGCATTTTGCTTAAAATTTCCGGAGAAGGTCTTTGCCGCGAGGGTGGCTTTGGCTTTGAGATGGATGAGGTCACCAAGGTTGCCGAACAGATTGCGGCAGTGGCCAGATCGGGCGTGCAGGTGGCGATTGTGGTTGGTGGAGGGAATCTGGTACGCGGGGAAAAGCTCTCTGCCACCGGTTGTGTGCAGCGGGCTACCGCGGATTACATGGGCATGTTGGCGACGGTGATGAATGCCATGGCGCTGCAGGATACTCTGGAAAACATGGGCACGCCGACGCGTGTGGCCAGTGCCCTGCCGGTGACGGCGGTATGTGAGCCGTTTATTCGTCGTAAGGTCATGCATCATCTGGAAAAGGGACTGGTGGTGGTGCTTGCGGCGGGGGTGGGCAGCCCATTTTTTACCACAGATACCTGTGCGGCGCTGCGGGCGACGGAATTGAATTGTCAGGTGTTGCTCAAGGCTACCAAGGTGGATGGCGTATTTGACAGCGATCCAAAAAAAAATCCGCAAGCCCGGTGCTTCACACGGTTGACTTACCGACAGGTGATAACCGACAATTTACGGGTCATGGACATGACTGCGATCAGCATGGCCATGGAAAGCAACGTGCCCATTATTGTGTTTAACATGAAAAAAGAAGGCAATATATCGCGGGCGGTCCGGGGCGAGTCCATCGGGACGCTGATCGCCAACGAGGTGCCCGAAAGTAATTAAGCATTAAGTTTGATCCATAACCGGAGTCTGCCATGAGTATCGATGAAATACTCTTTGATGCTGAAGAAACCATGGAAAAGGCGCTGGAGCACCTGAAGCATGAGTTACGCGGTCTGCGCACGGGCCGGGCCAGTACCAGCCTGGTGGAATACATTAAGGTTGATTATTATGGAAGCCCCGCCGATTTAAGATCGCTGGCGTCGCTGACGACACCGGATGCCAGCTCGATTTTAATTAAACCCTTTGATCCGGGCAGCCTGAAGGAAATCGTCAAGGCCTTGGAAACGGCGAATCTCGGTATCAATCCGCAAAGCGACGGTAAGCAGATTCGGTTGAATCTTCCTCCGCTTTCGGGTGAACGCCGGCAGCAGTTGGTCGGGAAGGTAAAAGAGGCCGCCGAACAAGCCCGGGTGTCGCTGCGCAATATCCGCCGGGACGCCAACAAACACGTAGACAATCTGGCCAAGGAATCGAAGATTACGGAAGATCAGGCCAAAAAAGGGCGGGAAGATGTGCAGAACCTGCTCAAGGAGTTCGAAGGCAAGGTGGATGCGTTGGTGACGGCCAAGCAAAAAGAAATTACCGAAGTGTAAACGCCGCATGGGTAAAAAAATCTGCGGAGATCACGAGTGAATCGGGCGATGATTGATGAATATGCGCGTGGCGCGACTATTCCCGCAGCGGCTATCGTCGGCCTGACCGCCGTGGACCTTGATGCGCTGCCGATTCCGGGTACCTGGAGCATCCGGCAGATTGTGCTGCATCTGATGGACAGCGATTTAGTTGCCGCAGACCGCATGAAACGCATGATTGCCGAAGATAACCCCACGCTGATTGGTTTCGATGAAAGTGCTTTTGCCCACAAGCTTTTTTACACGGAATTGGATGCGGCGGCGGCGGCCGAGTTGTTTCGCCGGAATCGCCTGCTCATGGCTGAAATTCTCAAGCGTCTGCCGGATTCGGCCTATCTGCGGGTGGGAATACATAATCAGCGGGGACGAGTAACACTGGAGCAAATG
>JABEVA010000212.1 GCA_013044065.1 Phycisphaerae bacterium | reverse complement strand
GGATAGATCGGCACCGTTGATAAAGCCCCGGGCGTTTCGAGCCAGCACCCGTACCCGCCAGATCCGGCCCATCCTACGCTGGCTTAACACAAAGTCGGAATTTCCCGGCGGCGGGACAATGGCTTGGAGAATCCGCTGGAGCAAATGCCGATAGGCCACCGATTTTTCCGAGAAAGCCAGTGCTGCCACATGCCCCAGCCCCAGCCGCCAAACCGCCGCCAGCGGATGATTTCCGTGGATGGCCCCAGCGAGCAATTTGGCCCCCGCCTTTTGATATACCTCAATCCAAGCATGAGTTATACCGGCCAAAGGTCCTTGCTCTTCGTGCCAGGATAAGGCCGTGGTTCGGGCCTTTCCCGCCAGTTCCCGCTGCAGAGCCGTGCGCAACATCGCCGGCCAACGCCGAAATTGATGCGTGGAAAACCGCAAGGCCCCGGTGGCCGCCGCCACGTGGGTCAGCAGCGAATTTGGGGCAAGCGGGGCCACAACCACCAGCTTGATGTGCCGCGAGAGAATAAGTCGCGTCCAGGCCGGCACGTTCATTTTGGCAATGCGCCCGTCGGTAAGCACAATTAAAATGTCTCCGGACCGCAGCACTTTTTTTAATGCCGGCAGAGCGGAATCCGGGTTGGTGGCACCGGTCGGTACGATCGCGGAAAGGCGGGAAACAATTTTTCTCCGGATCGCGCCCACCGTTGCGCTCAGCAGCAGTCTGGTCTGGCCGTTGAATGCAAAAATCTTTACACGGTCGGTCTTATGCAGTGCCGCCACGGCATTGAGTACGGCATGGGTAGCGACGTTAAATTCACTCTGGCCGGCGGTACCCGGGACATGATCGATCATGGATCCACTCTCATCAATGAGGAATATCACGCGCACGGGCTTGCGGTTGGGCGGCACGCTAGCCAGTGGCGATAAACTTTCCAGTGTGGTCTCCGGGCGGCCGCTAGTGCCAACCCGCCACCGCAGGGCATATCCTCCCGGCCCAAACGCACAGCAGGAACCCGCTATCAACAGCCCACCTCCGGTATGGCGGACAAAGTCGCCCAGGATCGCGGCGGCGCGCGGCGGCAAGAGCGCCTGCGGGATGTTGCTTAACACCACCATCTGATAACGTTGCAACCGCCGCGGGGTGCTCGGAAATGCGCCTGGGCCTACGACACGCCAATGCCGTGGCCCCATGGCCACAAGCCAATTCCCGGGGTGACGCGTCACGATCAACACCGACTCAGGATGCGCCGGTGCTAGCAAGATGGCGGCCTGATTGTCTTGCGGCCAAGGGTCGGCACCGACCAATTTCACGCGGTAATCCAATGTCTGATGGTCGTCGGGCGGAATATCCTCGATGCGCACCCGGCGCACGCCCGCCTGGGTAAACGTGAGTAGTTGATCAGCAATACGTAGACCGTTGCGGTAAGCTTGCAGCATCACCTGGGCCTTACCGGTGCAGCGAACCGTGCCCACCAGGGTGACACCCGTGGCGCTGGGCAAAGCCCGCAGGTTGGTTATGCCGGCATCCACCATGGTGGGTCGCACGAGGGTCAGCGCCACCGTAAACGGCAAGCTTGTCAGCTTCAACCTTGGCCAGGGGGCCAGCCCCGCGGTGAAAAGCCAGCGGGGTGCGTGCGCTAACCCGGACCTGTTCCAGGCCAAGGCCCGCGAAAACACCGCATGAGACAGCGACCGCACCGCCCAGGCTTTCGGCCAGGCACCGGGATTGTCCAGCGGCACGTCACGCCGCAGCACCTGACATTGCGTGCCAAAGCCCACCACCGTAACCCGCATGGCGGCCGGCAGATGCCGGCCCAAAAACGTCCACAGCCATTGTGGGTTTTGCCAGGGGGCGGTGCGCGCTCCGGCGGACAAATCCAGCAGGGCCACGATATGGTCGGTCCGCGGCGCAACTTGTAAAAAAGGCTCCGCCGCCGCGCCGGCCCAGAACATCGTCGCCAGCGCCGGCCAAACGAGACAGCGGAGCTTCCATCGCCACGTCATCCGACGGCTGCGCACCAGCAAAACCGTCAGCAGCAGCGCCACGGCCACGGCCATGATCAGCCGCCAAGGATGAAGCCAAATCAGACCCATGGACCGTATTCTATCGCCATCCGCCAAAGCCCGCATGGCTCAGGCCGCGACCTTCCACAACGCACCGCAACAGCCCCAACCAGGCCGGCGCTGGGGCGATGAAAACCTGGATTCCGGCGCGGCTGTGCCGCGATCAAAGACGGGAGTTGGGAGTGACGACGGGTTCACCAGGAGGGTCACGAAGAACGACGACGATTCTAAGCACAGAGGACGCAGGGGGACGCGGAGGATGGAGACGAGGGGGCCATCGCGATGGATTTCGGGATAAACGCCTTAGGACTGGGCAAAAATAAATTCGGGTTTTACGGCGCAGTAATTTTGGCTGCTGGCAAGACGCGACGGGCGCGCATACCCAAACCTTGGGTCTGTAAGGAGCGAGCAACGCCGCCAGCGGCCAAAAGAACCAGCCGGAAAGTGTGAAGTTATTTTTGCCCGGTCCCTTACACGGATTTTCGAAGCTTAAACGGTGGGCGGCGGGGTGAGCGGCTGGCAATTTGGGATTTTGTCTGCCCGCCGGAAGCCCACTGCGCCCCTCCCTGCGCCTATGCCGGGCCGCCACACCGCCGGGACATCAAGGTCAGGGTGACAGTTCTATTTCGGCTAACAGGGTGACATTTCTACTTCTGGACAACACCATTCATGGAGTTCCATTGACGGGAACCGGCCGCTGATCTAACATGCAATGCTCTCACCTTGAGGAATAAATTCACGTATGAACATTGATGATCGTACACGACGATACTCCCACGCCAAGGATGGGCAGGAGGGGCTGGCAAATCCCGGTCTGCGATTTAACGAGCCTACGCCCATCGCGCCAGAAGGGCTTGGCGGCTTGATCCGCGACCATTTCTCCAACGGTCGGCTCTTTGCCACGGTCGGCTGGCACCAAGGGCTGGTGAACATTTCTTATTGGGGGCGGCAGCATCTGGGTGGACCGGCCTTCTTTCAAGGGTCGCTGGAAGGGGCGTGGACCAAGCTGTTTCGCAGTTGCGCCGGCCTTGGCGACAAGCGTTATTACCTGTCACTTTCCGACACCAGGCTTTATCCTTTCGGACTTTCCGGCAACAGCCACGTGGCGGGCGTTGATTTTAAGCAGGAAATATTGTTGCTGCCCGATGCTCTTGTGCAGCGCTTTCGAGTGCTGCGCAACCCCAAAAAGCTGCCGGTATTTATTGAAATGTTCCATCAGGAACACATTTGCCGTGTGAACCGGGCCAATCGCACCTGGTCGGACTTTGCGCTTAATGTCCGTGCCAGGGCCATGGTTTGCCGCTGCACCGATACCAATCCGAATGGGAATCGAGTTGATCAGAGCCTGGCCCAGCAGGGAATGGTCATGGCGCGGGATGTGGCACGTGCCACCACATGGATTGGCTTAGGATGCAACAGTCCGATACGATCTCGCCCCACCCATCAGGGTTTCAAGCTCTACCTGACCAGCAAGCCCATGGCGCAAGGAGAAGCCTGCTTTTTTGTGGTCTTCGCCGAGAGTCAGGAAGAACTGGAACGGCGAACTCGGTATCTATCCGCCCATGCGCTGCGGGAATGTGACGCCTTGATCGCTAATTATCAGCAGAGGCTGACCCAACGACCACGCATTGACGTGGGCAACAAGGTGCTTAACTCCGCCTTAGCCCAATATCCGGAGGCCATTCATTTCATGAAAATCCCGGATCGGCCCGGTGCCGTAAGGGCCACGCAGGCCGGTTACTTCGTCTGGGGATGGGATGGCATGATGCCGATGGTGCCATGCACGCTGGCCAATGAACCTGACTATACCGCGGCTATTCTCCGTTTTTTTCAAGAAACTTGCCATCCCAAGCTGGGCCTGCCCCACCAGTTTACCACCGCCTTTACCCTGAAATTGAAGGCTCCGATACCCGCGCAAAGCCAATACATCACCGGGCTGTATCAATACCTTGCCACCACCGGCAATTTGGCCCTGGCCAGGGAAGTGCTGCCGACCTGCAAATTCATTCTGGATCAGTGCCGCAAAAACCTGGTGCGGGATACCGGCCTGGTGGCAGGCTCCGCATTGTGGCCCGATTTTCCTGAAGCGATGGAGGAAAATGGCCACGACATCAGTTCACTCAACAATTCGCTGGTTTATCAAGCTCTGCGGGCCATGGAATATATTGCCCTGGCGTGCAGCCGGCCCGCTCTGGCAAAGGAATGTCGCAATTGGGCGGTCCAACTCCGGGCCAGCTTCGTTAAATATCTTTTTGATCAGGAACATGGCTATTTTATTTCATCCTGTTCTTCCCGGAATTTCAGCCCCCGAAAACACTATTGCTGCCAAGCCATCCTCTGGCTGACACCCTTTGCACGCGAACTGGTGGCCCACGATCCAGAGCGCATTGCTGCTTTCATGAACCGCCATCTGCGATCCGCACGGTGTCTGCTTTCGTTACCACGTTGGGACACGGCGTGGATGGCCGATGGCAATCAGCTTGGATCGAGCTTTCCGGCGGCGGATTCCTTTTATCTGAACATGCAGAAAATCACGGCCAACACCCGCGGCCTAAAGGCCTGGTTGGGAGATCTGCAATGGTTCTGGCAATACCACACCGCCCCCGAAGCGTTCACTCCGGAGGCGGAAAATGAAAATCTCTTCGGTCCGGACAACCATGGCTGCAAGCAATTGCAGGCCCTTTCCACATGGTATGCCGGTCTTTACAATGGCGCAGCCGGCATGGACTTCGACCACGAAGGTATCACCTTCACGCCCTGGGGTGATATTCCGGTGAACATCCGCGGATTGGTCTTGCGCGGAAAACGCCTGGATATCACCATTGCCGGTACCGGAGAGCATATCAAAACATTGCAACTCAATGGCCGCACCCTCCCCGCCGGTTCCCGCAAAATCGCGTGGAACATGCTGCGGTCCCCTTATTCGAAATTGGAACTGCTGCGAACCCATCAGCCGCCGAAACACCCCGTTATCGTGCGCGCCGACGGCTTGGCCATTACGCAGGTCTCAACCAAGCCTGGGCACTTGGCGGCCAGCGTTACCGGCGCGATGAGCGGCGAAATTATCATCCAAACCCAGGCCGGGGCGAAGGTGATGGTGGATGGAGAGGCTTTCCCACAGGCCCGCGCTTCGGCCACCGGCACTCTCGGCGTTCCCTTTGGCCGCACCGGCACAATGACGCTGCATATTCTGCAATAATCCCGCTGCGGGTATAATGCTATCTGTGATTTTTTGCGCTGGCTGGTCACAGGAGACACGGTGGCGGATTTATTTGCTCCAATGCGGGAAAAACGCCGGGCCGCGGTACAACCACTTGCGGTACGTATGCGCCCGGCGACATTGGATGAATTTGTCGGCCAGCAGCACATTCTAGGGCCGGGAAAGCTTCTACGCCGCATGATACAGGCGGATCGGCTCACCAGCCTTTTGTTGTCCGGGCCACCGGGCACCGGCAAAACCACCTTGGCGACCCTTATCGCCGGCACGACGCGCCGCCACTTCGTGGAACTTAATGCCGCCGCCGCCGGGGTCAAGGAAGTGCGCGAGGTGATGTCCCAGGCCCACAGCTTGCTGGAAACCACGGGCCAAGGCACGGTTTTATTTTTGGACGAAATCCACCGCTTTAACCGCGCCCAGCAGGATATTCTGCTCTCGGATGTGGAGCGCGGCCTGATTGTCTTAATCGGTGCCACCACCGAAAATCCCTTTTTCGCGGTGAACGCCCCGCTGGTATCCCGCAGCCAGATTTTCGCCCTCGAGCCGCTGTCCACCGAGGATATCCACGCCATTATTCAACGGGCACTTCACGATTCGCAACGCGGTTTTCCGAACCTACTTATTGCGGTAGCACCGGAAGCCCTGGACTTCTGGGCCAACAGCAGCGACGGCGATGCCCGTCGGGCTTTAACCGCCCTGGAGATCGCGGTACTTTCGCAGCAGGATCAACCACGTGCAACCGGTGAGCCACTCCGGATTGACCTGACCATTGCCCGGGAATCCATGCAGCGCAAGGCTTTAGTTTACGACCCCACCGGCGACGATCATTACGATTCGGCCAGTGCCCTGATCAAAAGCATCCGTGGCAGCGATCCGGATGCGGCAATCTACTGGCTGGCCCGGATGCTGGCCTCGGGCGAAGATCCCCGGTTTATCGCACGCCGCGTGGCCATTTTAGCGTCTGAAGATGTCGGTAATGCCGACCCCATGGCCGTTATTCTGGCCGCCGCCGC
>JABEVA010000211.1 GCA_013044065.1 Phycisphaerae bacterium | reverse complement strand
GGCCATGGGGATCGGCTGGGCGCCCCTGAAACCAGCCGAGGCGCTCCCCGCTACGAGCAATCCCATCCGACGGCGTCTGCTCACCGATTATCACAATGGTGCGTCGTCCGAATATTCTCTTAACCCGTTTCGGGCGCTGCGAGTCGTGGCGAACGTTTACATCGGCACGGTTGTAAAGCGAAACGATGTCTCCAAAGATCCCGGTATCGGACAGTACGGGAGCATCACGTTCAAGATCGACCGCGTGTTGTATGGGAAGACGCTGCACCGCCTGGTTCTCCCTTACTGGTTTATGGGACCGGGACGAAAACCCTTCGGACAGTTTGCCGATGTGCGGGGCGTCTGGCCCGCTCTATATGCAGCACCGGCCCGCCCTCAGATGCTGTTGATCGTCATCCCATCCGCGTACGATAAAATCCTGGGTTCTCAGAAAGGCTTTACTGTAGCGGCCTCCGACGCCGTTGTTCTCTGGGGGCCGGACGATCCGATCATTGAGAATATTGCGCGGATCATCGCACTCTGGAAGCGGGTGAAAGGGTATCCGCGTCTAAATTCTGACTCGCTCTCCCGAGCAGAATCCGCGAAAATGGTCAGAGGTAGGTTGGTGATTTCGCCGAGAGGCATTGGGAATGCGCCCCGGCGGGTCCGAGTTGAAGCCACCAGACTGGTCGCGATATTCGATGCATGGCTGATACTCCACAGCGTACCACCGTTCACAACGCTGCATGCGGCGGATGAAATGATGCAAGCGCTTAGGCGCGGGACTACGGCACCATTCCAAATCACTCCTGCCATGCTCGCCCTTTTTCCAAGGTTCGTGGGGTACGGGGGCATATCGACTGCAGCACGAGACAGGTTACTATCCGCCCTTGCGTACAGGATCATCAAATCAATTCCGAACGGTGGCCGGAGCACTACCGGTATCTCGAAAACCGGGCCCGTAGCTTCCCATCATTTCACGGAGGGCCGCTCTGCGGCGACGTACCAGATGCTGCACGCGCTTAAGCAGACCGTAATGCAACCCTGGTGCGCAAGCCGACGGAAAGTGTTGCTTCCGAGAACGCGACAGGATTTAATCGTTGCAATGCAGCGCGTTAGGAGGCTGGGCAAGGAACCGGCCGCGCATGACGCCACGCTAATATCTGCTTGGCTTGGAAAAAAGCATGAATAGTGCGCCCGCAAAATATCCGCTTGAAGCGGCCGTTGTTGCCTAACGCAATATGGGCCGGGTTTTGGTATGTTTGTTACATGGGTTCGTTAGGTAACCAACACGAATGGATATTAAAAGACATCTTGATGCGTATGGGAAATGGCCCCATTGATTGTGCGGAATCGACTCTTCCGGCGAAATGACACGGGGACGCGGCGATGGCCGCTGTTTTGCTGGCTCTTGGTGGCTCTCGTACTGTGCGGTAAAATAATTTTCGGTTCTTTTGGATTGAGGGATCAGATAATGGTTACGAGACAAAACTGTACCCGCAAACTTAACGGGCCACTATATCAGGCTGCAACCGGCGGACCGGCAATCGCCCTCACCGCCCAGATGGCCGACGCCCCGTTCATCCTCTTCGATAACGGAAATCCGAATGGACCAGCGCCGAATTCACTGATAGGCGCTTATGAGCAAGCGGCTTTCGCGGACCATCTGGCCGCGGCAAGCACCGACTTCACTGGGGTATACGCAAGTTACGCCCAAACCGATTGGCAGATGAGGATGGAATTCCCACTGAATAACGGCTCATGGTCGAGCGCCGGCTCGTATTTGTCTCCAGCGTCAATCGCAACATATACCCAGGGCGAGGGATCGCCAGGGGTGACCACTGGGCTGCCGGCCGATGACCTTTTCGCGCCTGTCGACTATTTTGCTGATCCAAATCTGGCCAGGGCCGATTGTGCTGGCGCACTGGCCACCGCTGCTTGGCTCCTCGGCAACACCAGCGTGCCGGCGGTAGCGGTTACTCCCGTCGAGGCCCCAGCACCGCCCGCAGTCTTGACAGCACACCTCCCAGTTCCCCAGACCGCCGCTGCCGAGGCGGCCTTGGCCACGCCAATCTCGTGGAATGCCGGTAAAACGCACGATCAACGGACACCCAGATCGCGACTGTTTGGGAATTTGCTTTCCATGATGCGCTCTGCGCTTCTCTCCCCATCACCGGGCGGGGACCGTAGTGGGCAGCGCCCAAATGGCGGAGGGGCCGAGTGATGCGATGGCTCAATCGGGCAAGGCGTCCGCTCATAGCCCTGACGATTAGCGGGGCGATGGTCGGGTGCGCCCAGCAACCCCCGCAGAATCAAAAAATGGCCGCCCACGGCACCGGTTGGATTCTCCCCAAGGTGCCGGTGTCGGCACTTTGGGAAATCGAGCACGGTGCCGGAATCTACGAAGCTCGCGTGCTTAAAAACCGGCAACTCAGGCACACAAACCAAAGCGTGGATGCCGGGATACTTGAGACGCGCGTGCTGCGGACCATTTGGGGCCGTCCAAGGCTGCGCGTAAGGTTCTGTTACGGCACTGCGGTTCCCTTCTTGGACGCTCCGCCGGTCACGCCCGACCCACCGTCTCAATCGCTCCGGACGGGGGCGAAGATCGTCGTCATGGCGTTCCCAGTTGCGATGAATCCCAGCGTGCGCGTAATCTTTAGAATAATCGCAACCAAAATCTGGCTTTCGTGGGGCGACGATGACCCGCTTGTGGCGGCGCTGGAGGCTCTCGTACGGGCCGCCGGCGGAAGATTGAAAGCCGGGGAGTCCCCCAAAAAAATCAACCTGATTCCCGCCGTACAAGTCGCGGAGGCCCGGGTGGGCATCTGGACTCAGTGGCACAACAATATTACGCCAATCACCTCTGCGAACGGTGCCGCCATCTTGGTCGCGCGGGTGCTCCGAAACGAGCAGGCGACTAACGCCGAGATCCACGCGGCGCTGGTCGCCGCCCCGCTTCTCGTTGAGCGCGCCGATGTGCAAAGGGGACCGCGGGACGCTATTGTGTCCGCATTGGGGTGCCGGTACTTAATGGTATCGAACGGCGAGCGCGTGCCGCTGCTTGAGTGCCTCGCAAAAGTCTCCGGCAGCTCGCGCGCGCCTTCCGCGACCCTTTGCTTTTCGCCTTCATTGCGAACGGACCTTTCCGTTGCGGTCAGTGAGACGAGTTACACCGGCCGTGACAGGCGAAATTGGAATATCAGGCAAATACGAGTTCTGCGGTGGCTCGCGGGGCGGACCGGAGCCCAACCGTAAACTGGTGTGGGTCCGCTGAGAGAGTGAAACGGGGACGCGAAAGGGTTGACATCCACCAATTCCACGGGCGGGCGCGGAAATGACAGACAGTGAGTCAGTAAATCGGTGTCTGTTTGCATGAATTCACTTGGCATCCCACGGTCGGCGGGGTAGAATTTCGTTATTGGTAGAATGTTGTTTGTGGGTAATCCATGGTCGCATCGGATGAAATAAATTCGGAAACCAAGCCTAAAACGGCGGCTGGGGACGGCTTGGCTCCCAGGACGGCGTATTCTTACCATGGTGGCGGCAGGGGCAGCCGGGTGTATAACAGATTACGCGGTTCGGCGAATACCTTACACAATAGAATTGTGGCCACCGTCCCGGCGCGCCGTGGACGGTGATTTGCTTTTGCGCCGGAAACACGGCCCGCGTAAAGCGTCACACACCCCTCTTGAACTGTTTTACGGCTTGACTTTCCGCCATCGGTTGAGGTTGGCGGTATAATTCCCACCCGAAGGGTTTTACGGAGAATTATGATGCGTATGGCGTTGTTGAGTTTACGAGCGGAATTTTATCGCGTGGCCGCATCAATTGCGCTGGCGGTTGCCGCGTTTACGG
>JABEVA010000024.1 GCA_013044065.1 Phycisphaerae bacterium | reverse complement strand
ACATTGGACCGATCCAGCGATTGAAACACCGCCGCTGCCGGTAACATCGGCTCTATCCGCAAAAGATGATTCCGCCCGCACTGCTTAGCCGATTCAATCGCCAAACGCCGCCACTTGGCAATTTTATTTCCCTGCCCATCGGGCCGCACCACGCTCCGCTGACAGTCCAGCCATTGAAGAACGTCAAGGTTGAGTTGGCTGGCCGCTTCCACTAAAAAATCAGCACGATCCAATTTCGGCACCGCTGTAGCCAGCGTCAACTCTGGTCCCTCACGCCGGCTTTCCTGGACCGCACCGCAATGGACCCGCACCGCCGATCCAGCCGCCAACTCAATCTCCGCGGTGGCCCAATGCCCCTGGCCGTCGAAAATGATTACGGTGTCGCCGGTCTTGAGCCGCAAAACATGCCGGGCATGATGGGCCTGATCCGTCGGCAATTGACAACCGCCAGTTTCAATGTACGGCAAAAAAAAACGCTCAGGTTCCACAATCTTCGACCCCCAATCTCAAAATCTCTGTCTCGCGTGCCGCAGGATGTACAAAGTGCCCTTCTGCATCAACCCCTCCTCGCCGCGATTCAGGGGAATTTCCGTACAAGCAAATCCCGCAGCCACAGCCGCCAACGGAAAATCCTGGGCGGAATTGCGCAGCGGGTCGCTGATCCAGGCGCAACCGCCAAGCGCCAGCAATTGTCCCAGCGCCTCCAGCAGCAACGGATGGAGCCGGCGTTCATATAAAACATCGGCCGCGATGATCCAGGAAAATCTTTTCGCCAGCGGTTTTCGCCAATCCATTTCCAGCGCCTCGATCCGCTCCGGTGGTATGCCATTAAGCAAAGCGTTGCGCTTCGCAAAAGCTACGGCCTGAGCATCGTAGTCGGTAAACGTAACATGCCACCCACGGCCACCGGCGGCAATTCCGGCCGCACCCAGACCACAGCCAAGTTCCAACACCGCACCACCAGGGGTCGGCGGTAGAGGCGGCGAATCGGTACCGGTGAAAATAGCCTGGGCCAGCATCAGCCCGGCCGGCCAAACCACCGGCCAGTACGGCATATAATTATCCAGACGGTACCGCTGCTCCACCGACGGATCATCGAGCAGCGCGTCGGGGTTATCCGGAGCGATAAGCTCCAGGCGTTTTCCGCAGATATCGAGCACATGCCGGCGCGTCGCCGCCTCTTGGACCGCCGATGGGGAATCATTCATCCTTAGCTCCATCGCATGTAGGCCCGTCAGGGCATGGGCCGCGTGGTGGTCGGTTGCGTCGTTGGGGTCTGGCCCTCAGGCGGAGCATGGCGAGTGGTCAAGACCACCGTGGCCACCACACCAATAATCAGCACAATGGTGGCGGCAACGACGAACCTGCTCCAAGGCGAAAGATTCAGACCATCCGAAAGGTCATCGGTCGGTGGCGATTTTTTCTTCGGTACCAGCAGCGGATCATACGCCAGCAGAGCCTCATCGCCTTCTTCCGTGGCACCATGAATTTTTACCGCTTCAATTTGAATGGCGGCGGCGACTCTCGCCCAGACATCGGCCGGCATCGCGTCCGTGGCTGGGGCCGCTGGCCTGGTTGCTCCAACGGACAAGTCCGTGGAGGCCATGGCTCGGATCTGGTCTTCCAGATGACGCTGCACCCATGCCGAAAATTCCCGCGGTGTCTGGCCCTGCACGAATTCCCGAAAGGCCCCGCGCACGGCGCGCTGAATACAGGTTTCCGCGCTACCCGCTGAACCCGTGGCCGCCAACGCCCGGGTGTAAAGTCCGTCACGTTGTGGGTCCAACAACCCAATAAATCTTCGACCGGACGAATCAATCATGTTTTCTGCCCATCGGGCCAACCCCGGTACCCATCCATGGTGGACCGCGCTTCCGACGATTTGGTCTCTCGCCCAGGCCCGCGGCTATGCTGCGGTGCCTATTGCGGCATCAACGTCGGATTCGCAGGTGCGCTGGGCTTGCCGGCCGGCTTGGTTGTGGGCACCGGCGCAGCCGCCGGGTTCGGGGCCAGCAATGCCTCAGAAATGGTTACGCCGTCATTTTCCAATAAAGCCACCAGTCCTGGAGTATTGGGTGCCACACGATACGCCTGCTCATAAGCGGCTATCGCATTGGATTTTTCTCCGATGAGATCATAAAACTTGCCAACTTCCATGAGCACCGCGGGATCCTGGGCACCCATCTTCGCGGCCAACGCAAAATTCGTCTTGGCATCATCCCAATCGCCGAGCTTCTCGTAAAAGCGCGCCACCCGCAATCGCCCGGACACCCGCCCGGTCAGCGAAGCATCACGCCCTAAAAAATTCATCGCTTCATTATGTTTGCCCTGCCGAATCAGCGCTTCGGCCAAGGCTGATTTAACGTGCGGCAAATTCGGATCCACCCGCCAAGCCAACTTGTAGTGATAAGCGGCGCGTTCATAGCGACCCAGCATATAATCTGCGGCACCCGCATAATAATTGGCCCGCGGCTCAGATTGATTGCGGCTTAGCGACTCATCAAACTTTTGCAGGGCTCCATGATAATCTCCGCGGTGATACAGTCGCAATCCCTCATTGCGCAATTCATGATTAGAAGCCACACACCCACCCAGCGCACTCATAGCCGCCAGCACCGTCACGCCGGTCATGCTCCTGATCCTTAACTTTTTCCAATTCTTAAAATTCATCCATGCACTCCAGAGAAAACACTACCTGATGATGGTATCATTGAACCATGGTTTGGCAAGACTCTGCAAATCAGAAGCCCCGATTACGCCCGCTGCCCGACGCAGCGCTGCCGCTATCGCCAAGCCCGCAATTCGCCATCTTGCAGCATCGGCAAAATCATTATACGCATTGGGATCTGCTTCTGGAATTGCCCGCAAGAGAACTGCTGGCCACTTTCCGCGTGGACCAGCCCCCGCACACTTGGGCCACCGTTGAAGTTGTACCTGTTCAGGCACTGCCAGATCACCGCCGCATTTATCTCGATTACCAAGGCCCCATCTCCGGGAACCGTGGAACCGTTATCCGCTGCGACCGCGGTACCCTGCGATTGCTGCACTACACCACCACGCACATGGCCGTCGAAATCGCCGGGGCGTTGCTGCGTGGCCGCCTAAACCTGCGCGCCGATGATTCAGCACCCAACCTTTGGAGCCTGCATTGGTCTCCGGAAAAGCCGCCCCAACCCCCACCGGCACCCTAGCCCTCAGAGATGGGATTCTTAAAAGCCCAAACTCCTGAACTCCTGGTAGACTGCCAATGCGGTGGCGTTGTCACAAGCTCTGCGTCTGCTCGGCCACGAGCAGGGTTAAGCGCTACCGAAACATACCTCTGGAGGCATTTATTTCTTTTTGTTCTTCTTGGGCTTCTTGACTTCCTTACGGCGAGCGTTATTTCCTTTACCCATGATAGGCTCCTTATAAAAATGGTATTATCGCTTCGCATCACCACAAAGTCATGCGTGCCGGGGACACAAGCCCCCGGCCAACATCCTATAATACTTCAGTCTCCCGCCATTTACCAGCACAAAATCACCACTTGACGCCGAAGGGACACACAACACTGCCCGCAGCCGCCCTTCTCATTTTTTCATCACATCAGCTTCATCACTTCCTGCGCCACGCGTTGACTGGCCGGCTTGGCTTGGCAATACGCAGCCAGCGGGTCTACCAGCCTGGCCAAATCCGCGGCCATTTGCGCCCGTCGATCCGGATTTTCGGCCAGATCAAGGGCTTGGCGAACAATCTTTTCCGGTGAGCCGTAAAACGGCATAAATTCCGGAACCAGTGCGCGATCCGCCAAGATGTTCACCAGGCACATGTACTTGGTGTTAATCAAAAAGCGCCCCGCCAGGTGCCATTTCCACCGGGCCAAGGCATAAACGATGATCATGGGCTTGTGATACTTGGCTACTTGCAGCGAAACGGTGCCACTGACCGCCAAAACCATATCCGCCCAGCGCAACACCTCATCGGCCCGATGTGTGCGCACATCCACCCGCAGGTGCGTGCGCTGCAGGTAACGCTGCATTTGCAGCGCCCGATTGTCATCGGCCGCGGCGGCGGCGAAGACGCACGTATTGACTCGGCCCTTGAGAGTTGCCGCCACCTCCAGCAAGACGGGCATGTTCATCTGCACTTCCCCGCGGCGGGAGCCGGGCAAAAGTGCCACCCGCATAGCTCCCGTCGGCAGCGGCGGCACCAGGCGCGCGGGATCCGTAGCCGGAGAATCAACGGCAGTATCAAAAATTGGATGTCCTACAAAAACCGCATGCAACCCCTGGTGCGAAAAATAATCAGGCTCAAACGGCAAAATACAACAAAGCGTATCTACCACCCGGGCCAGCTCGCGCGTACGCCAGGGCGCCCACGCCCAGTGTTGAGGCGCTACATAATAACACACCGGCAATCGCAAACTTCTGGCAATTCGCGCAATACGCACATTGAGCGACGGAGAATCAATCGGAATTATCACCGCCGGTCCGATCGCCGCAATTTCCCCCTTCACAGCCCGTAAAAGCTTCAGCCAATAGCCTATCTGGCCGAGAGAACCAAAAAGCATTGTGGCGTGATGGGTGGGGTTGGCCAACAGACGACAACCGGCCGCAGCCATTTTATCGCCCCCAATGCCAAAAAAACGGGCCTCTGGAATTTGCTCACGCAAGGCGCGAATTAACCCGGCACCCAGAATATCGCCGCTGTGTTCAGCCGCGGAAAGAAAAAAGGTTGGGGCGGTAATAGCAGGCTCCTAACCGGGCCGACCGGCTTAACCCGAGCGGCGTTACCCACGAATTTTAATCACTAACGCTCTACAAGTCGCGTCAACCCTCTGAACGAGCGAAAATAGCCGAGTTGGGGGCACGAGAGCCGGTAAAGATTGTCCATCGGCTAAGGGACTGGGCAAAAGTAAATTCGGGTTTTACGGCGCAGTAATTTTGGCTGCTGGCAAGACGCGACGGGCGCGTATACCCTGGCCTTGGGTCTGTAAGGAGCGAGCAACGCCGCCAGCGGCCAAAAGAACCAGCCGGAAAGTGTGAAGTTATTTTTGCCCGGTCCCTAAGCCAACGGCTGGCTGCCGCAAGCACTGAAATCTGCCCCCGCCCCTGGCCCACATTCTTTGCCCTTCAATCGCCGTCCAAGCCGCCGCAAACTCAAGTGGCTACCCCTTTATGGCCGATAAATAGCGTTGGCGAGGCCATATTGGTTCGAACCAACAATAACGAACGTATTATTGGACGTTCGACGGAGCGGTTAAATGGCATGGCGAACTCTTGCGAAATATTATCGTATTTTTGTAAACTTTTGGCCCGACCGAACTCGATAAAGCTCTGTGCGGTAATTTTGTGATCCTTGGAGTAGTGCGGTGAGCACAACGTCATTAACCCAGGCCGAACGAAAGCAAATCGTCTCCATTCTCAGTGAACTCAAGGATGATGGTGCGGCTTTCGGACGACGCCATCGCCGACGACCGGTTCGTCAATACATGTGGATCAAGCGCCTGCCCCGGCCAGACTATTCCAAGGCCGCCGCATTCAAGATTCGCAGTGAAGACGTTTCGCTCAAAGGCTTGGGGTTTGTCACCCGCCGACAATTGGCCCGAGGCGAATTGGTGGTTGCACCTTTGCAGTTCCGCGAAGGCGGTGGCATGTTGGTGCTATGCAGAATTTGCTTTTGCCGCAATATCGGCGACGACGGGTTCCGCGCCGGTGCGGAATTTGTTGAAACCCTTCCGGACCCCAATTGTAAAGAGCGCATCCCTCAAAAATGGCTCAAACTCGCCTGGACCGCCCTGCCCAACAATTAACCTATCGCTGATCTCTTGATCTTCGCATCCGCCCCTGCGACCACCAAGCGCTCTGTTGACGCGGCTTGGACGCAGTCCTTCATCAACCCGTGAAAGCGTGGCGAGGCGTCTGGCTTCCCCAACGAGCCACCTGTGCTCAAGCGGCACCGGCTCCGATATCTCCGCGGTACTGCATCCCCGGAAAATGAATCTGTTGGATCGCGCCATACACGGTCTTGCGCGCCGCAGCAAGATTGTCGCCAAGCGCGCACACCCCTAGAACACGGCCGCCGCTGGTTACCAGTTGCCCATCCTTCATGGTCGTTGCGCCGTGGAAGATGCGCACGTCGGCCAACCGGGCGGCAGCGCTTAGCCCGCTGATCGCCACGCCCTTCACCACCTGATCGTCCGGTTTCCAGCCATAACCGTCGCTGGCCAGCACCACGCAAACCGCGGGACGGGGGTCCCAATCGAGGGTAATAGTATCGAGTTTGCGATCCAGGCAGGCCAGCATCACCACCACCAGGTCGCTGCGCAGCCGCATCAGCAACGGCTGGGTTTCCGGATCACCAAAGCGGCAATTAAATTCCAACGTCTTGGGGCCGCCGGCGGTCAGCATCAAGCCTGTGTACAGCACGCCGCGGTAATCAATCTCGTAGCGATGAAGAATGTCCAGCAGCGGCACCAAAATCTCACGCTGAACTTTGGCCAGCACTTCATCGGTCAGCAGCGGGGCTGGACTAAATGCCCCCATGCCACCGGTATTAGGCCCGGTATCACCGTCGCCAATACGCTTATGATCCTGCGCCGCTTCCATGATATAGGCATGGTGGCCGTCGATAAACGCCAGCAACGATACTTCCGGCCCATCCAGGCGTTCTTCAATCACCACCGTATTACCAGCAGTACCAAAGACCTTTTTCTCCATGATATTGCGCACCGCATCCAGCGCTTCCACCGGATCTCGGCACACCACCACACCTTTGCCCCGGGCCAAACCGGCCGCCTTCACCACCAACGGTTCGTTGCGGCTTTCCACAAAAGCCATGGCATCCTGCAGCCGGTTGAAAGCTTTTCCTTCCGCCGCGGGAATACCCGCTTCACGCATTATCTTTTTGGAGAACGCCTTGTCCGCTTCCAGTGTGGCACCGGCTTTGGAAGGCCCAAACGCCCGGATCTTTTTCCCCGCCAACGCGTCTACCAGACCCAGAGCCAAAGGATCTTCCGGACCAACCGCCACCAGCTCAATGTGATTGTTCAGGGCAAAGGCCGTGATCGCGGCAATATCATCCGCTTTGATCGGTACAAGCTCGCCCAGCTCGGCCATGCCGGGATTGCCGGGAGCAATAAATAATCGATCACACAGGGAACTCGATTTTATTTTCCAGGCCATGGCGTGTTCGCGACCGCCGGAACCAATAAGCAAAATTTTCATACGATCCTGGCGCGTTGTTGGGCCGCGGTGCGGCGGTCATTTTTTTACCATTCCGGCAGCGCGGGCGTATTCAAACACGCCGCCCGCTTCAATAATGGGCGCAACATCGCCGAGCGGTTTCAGCGCATGCGTGCGCTTACGCGTGATGTTGGTGAGCAAGGATTGCCCCAGATCAACAATCATTTCATCGCCGGTATGAATTTGGCCCACGAGACGTTCGGTGGCTTCGCATGGAACCAGATAGCCGCCGTTGACGCAGTTGCGGAAGAAGATGCGGGCGTAAAATTCGGCCACCACCACCCGGACACCGGCTTCGGCAATGGCCAGTGGAGCATGTTCGCGTGAACTGCCGCAGCCGAAGTTTTTGCCGCCGATGACAATGTTGTATTCACTTTTAAAAGCGTTGGGTTTTACGAAACGCAAATTTCCATCAGGCAGACCGCTTTGCCCCGCAGGCACACCATCCATGGCATACATGCCAAAATACTTGCGTTCCGCCAGATCCGAGGGATTGTAGCTTAAGAACTTGGCCGGAATGATCTGATCGGTGTCGATGTTGTCGCCAAGCACGAATGCCTTTCCGCGAATTATGTTGTTCATTGCAGTTTCCTTGACCAATGTGCTGCCTACAATTGCCGTTCCGTAGCCCGTATCCAACAGCCGGGCCGATAGTCGCCATCCGCGGATCGCCGGCCGTTGGACCCTCTCACTCCGCGGGTCGCCATGAATTCTAGGCCAATCCAGGCCAACCGACAAGCGGCGCACGCAATGGAATAAATGTGGCTCCTGCCGACAGCCCCGGTATTACCGCAGGCTTGGCAGGCCGGTATTTTGCCCTTGCGGCAGTGGTTCGCGCAGATGACGGAACCGGCCGGTGCGTATAAGATGGCCCGGCTTGGAAATGGGGCTTCATGACCGCACGACACGCAAAAACAGATTCTTCCTGGCTTGATATCGGCTATGGCGATTCCTATTTCGATCGTACCCATCGGCCGCTGCAATGTCTTTTGGTGATATTGCCGCTGCTGGCCATTTATCAGATCGGCAGCATGTTGCATCCCTGGACGCCCGGACATGGCGACACCCCCAATGTGATCGCGTTTGCCAAAATGCTGGAATTGGCCCAGAGACTTTTCGGCCATATTGGCCTTTACATGCCCTTGGCCCTGGTGGTTGCGTGTCTGCTGGGCTCACACTTTTTCCGCAAGGACAAATGGACGCTGGAACCCAAACTCTGGCTGGCCATGTATGCCGAAAGCACCCTCTGGGCCATCCCTATTTTAATCTTCGGTTTGCTGGCTTCCTCCGGCGCTCCTCTGGCGAGCCTGCAATCCAGGGCGGTAACGATGTCCTCCTTCCCATGGCAAACTCAAGTGGTGCTGGCCGTGGGGGCGGGCGTCTATGAGGAACTGGTTTTTCGCCTGATCCTCATTGCCGTCCTCGATTTCTTCCTGCTGGATTTATTGGGATGGTCGAAAGCGGTGGCGATTCCCGTCATTATTCTTACCAGCGCGGTCCTGTTTTCACTCTACCATTATCTCGGTGCCGAACAGCCAAGTTGGGGCACTTTCATCTTTCGCACATTGGCGGGTGTTTACCTGGCAGCCATTTACATCTTCCGCGGTTTCGGCATTGATGTATGTACCCACACCGCTTACGACTTAATGGCGGTGGGGTTGGGGTTTTTAAGCGGCCACCATTAGGGCCTCGGGCACAGCTACCCCCTTGCGCGCAATCACCGACCAGCTTCTAGCGCCGGCGCAGGTCAATCACTTGGCAAAAAGTCGGGCCGTACTGGATGGGTCCGATTTGCACATGCCAGGTTTTTCGGCCAGCCAGTTGCCACGAACCATCCGGAGCCACCCTGGCCAACAACCGCGACGGCGAAAAGTGACCGTCAAAATTCAGCACCACGCGGCGCTTGCCGGTGCCGCTGACCCAATTCGTCGTCCCAGCGCCATTCCAGATGATATGGCGACCGTACCAGCGCAAATACAACTGAAAATTCACCGGCACCGTGTTCATCGGTTGCAGCACCACCAGTCCGCCGGCAGTTTTGGCTTGCTGGAGAACATGCACCACGATGCTGCGGGCCTTTTCGTCGGCGGGTGTCTTATAGGGGTGCAAAACGTCCCGTAGCGCCCCAATAACGGCCACCGCAAGGAGTAAACCACCGGCAATGTACGCGGCCAGCCGATGTTGAGATTCAAGCAACAGGAATTTTTCCACCAGCCAGGCAATTCCCGCACCCGCCAGAAGACAGATAACAGGGGCCAGATGCTGGGCCACGCGGGCACTACCGCCGTACGGATAGCGACGCAGCAGAGCCGCGATAAATGTAAGCGCAAAGGGTGCCGACAGCAGCACCAGCAGCTTTCTGCGATACCGGATAAAGACCGCCAGACCGACCAGAAACACCAGAAACGTGACCGTACTCCCGCCCCGTTTTCCTCCCACCGGGTAGGCAAAGAGATTGCCGGTATGAATGCGGATCAGCCAGATCAAAAAATGCAGTGGATTGGCGGGGGGGAATGAATGATGCCAATACACGCGCATGGTTGCCCCGGTGCGCTGGTATTGACCCGCCCCGGCGAGTTTCAGCACCAGCAGAAAGCCCCCCACCGTAGCCACGGCCAGCAGAGCACCGGCAACAAAGTTGGCCCAACGGCGATTTTTCAGCAATTCCACCGCCACTGCCGCACACAAGCCGCCCGCGACAAACACGCTCGGATAGGAAAATCCAAGAAGTAGCGGCGTGATGACCGCCGCCGCCCAGAGGTAGCCCGTGCGCTGCGGTTGTAGTATCCACGCGGTACCCAGGAAATACAGCGCCAAGGCCGCCAGCTCATCGAAGGCGTAAGGTTTGACTTCCACACAATGCCGAACGGGATAATAACCCAAGGCAAAAAAGCCCACCGCAACCAGCGTACCCAACGGACTTAAAAGCAGCCGACTCCAACGCCAGAAAATAAAGCACGAGGCGATACCCGCCAGCAGCGGCAAAAGCCGCAATACATATTCTGAATTTCCCAGATTGTGCTGCATCAACCATTCGCCAAGCAAAAACAGCGGCGGAGCCACCTGGCCGAAACCCAGCGGACGCAGCATGCCGCCCAGAGTCCGATCCATCATGTTCAGATCCAGCATGGCTTCATCGCCCCACATGGGCATCTTGAGGGCAAAGCGGATCAGCCGCCACGACACCGCCGCCACCAGCAATACCACGGTCCAACGGTCAATAAGTTGGTACGTAGGATTGCTCCAGGGCACGGTGGGTGACGTCGGGCCGAGATTGATTACCCGGTTGGCTTTCGTTTCATGAACCATGCACCACCTCCGCCGAATCCAGGGGCGGGCTAAAGGCCACCGCCGACCTCGGCTGACTCCACACCGTGGAGGCCCATTCCGCGCCACCTAAAGCCAGCAACAACCAACATGCCGTGAAAATCCAACGCGTCAGCAGATCGTCGAGTTGCCGATCGTCGAAATAAAGCGTCCGCGCCGCGACACCCACCAGCACCGCAACAATCAAAACCACAAAGCACCAGTTGGTCCAGCGCCGCACATGGCCAGCGCCCCCCCGCCATTCATCGGTCATCGCCATGCCCGCCATTGCCGCGATGGCGGCACCAGCCACCAGCGATGCGATCAGCAGAATTCTCAGCCCGATCAGGCCGTGATGGCTGGTGGCATATAAGTGCGGCAACCGCCAGGTATTGAGCAAGCCTTCCGCACGTATGATCAACGCCGGAGCCGCAAGGGCCATGGCCATTCCGGCAGCCAAGGCTCTTAACAAGCCAAACTGACGGGCCTGACCGGGCCATGGTCGATGTTGATTCAATATCCACAGCAGCGCCGGAGGAAGATACACCACCAACCGCTTGAGTTCGTACCAGGGCAAAAAGAAATCCACCACCAGATGGCGCAAGGCGACGCACAAAATCATCCCGGCCAAACCCAGAACCGCCAGGGCCATCCCCCTTTTTTTACCCGCAGCGCTGGCCGATACCGCCGCCACAGCCAGGCCCATGAGCCCAAAAACCAGGGCCAGACTATGAATCAAAAAAAGGCCGGCCCGATAGAAGACCAGATTTTGCGAAGCGGGCGGTACCGCCGCATACCGGCCATCGCCCCACCACATCACCGCCAAACAAAACGCCACCATTAAAGCTCCGATGGCAATTCCTCCCCAACGCACCCGCCGCGGCAACCAGTGCGCCGGCACCAACGTCGGCAGCGATTCCGCCAGTTCAATGGCAATGGGCCGGGCGGCCGTGTGGTTTAACATGCAGCGGTCTCCTTCATGATGGGCTATTTTAACCCCGTGGTGGCAATGCCGCGAACAAAGGTCTTTTGCGCCAGAAAAAACAGAATCAGGATCGGCATGATGACAATCACCGATGCCGCCATGAGTAGATTATACGTGGTTCCGCCGGAACGGCTCTGATAAAATTGCAGGGCCAGCGGCAGCGTGAACGTGCTTTGATGGGTCAGATACACCAGCGGCCCGAGAAAATTATTCCACGCCCCCATGAAGGCAAATAAACCCACCACCGCCAAGGCGGGGCGCGTCAGCGGCAGCATGATGCGCCACCAGATACCAAAGTGCGTGCAGCCATCCATCACCGCCGCTTCGGAAAGCTCCTTGGGTATGGTCATGTAGAACTGGCGGAGTAAAAAAATAAAGAAGGGTACCCCAAAAAATGCGGGAACCCACAGCGGTAAATTGGTCCCGATCCAGCCGAATTCCCGAAAAATGCGATACAACGGCACCATCAGCACCGGAAAGGGAATCATCATGGAAGCCAGCGCGATCCCGAACACGACGTTGCGGCCCCGCCATTGCATCTTGGCCAGGCTGTACGCCACCAGTGAAGAAGAAAAGACACTGCCCAGCGCCGCCAACAGCGCAATAATCAGCGTGTTGCGGGCATACAGGGACATGTCAAACGCCGGCGAGTTGAAGACCCGGACATAATTGTGCGGTTGCAGCGGGTGGGGAATCCATTGCGGAGGCATCTGGACGGCCTGACTTTCCTTTTTCAGACTGGTGCTGATCATCCACAGAAAAGGCCCCAGATAAGCCACCGCCGCCAGCAGCAGAAAAAAGTGCACCAGTAATCTTGATCGAAGTT
>JABEVA010000210.1 GCA_013044065.1 Phycisphaerae bacterium | reverse complement strand
CGCCGCCGCCGCCGAACCCAGTGCCAAGCCGTCCCGGTTTCTATCAAAAGGGCGGCAGGCGGTCTTGGTCAAAGCCTTCAGCGCCTGAAACCCGCTGCAGGTAAAATCGGTGATTGTTTCCGCCGCCACCACCACAACCTCCGACACCATACCACCGGCAAGAAGCTCGCCGGCCTCTATCAGAGCCGTTAAACCGGATGTGCAGGCAGTGGATACGACATAGCACGGCCCGCCGAAACCGAACTTACGTGCCACCAGGTTGAGGGAGTCGGACAATAATTCCGGCACCGGATCAATCCTTTTCCCCTGTCGCGATGCCGCCATCCACGCCTCAATTTTCGCGATATTTCCCTTGGCCGTGGCCAATATCATTCCACAATGTGATGGATCGCGCACATGAGTGAGAATTGGCTGCAGGGCCTCGGCCACCAAACCATGCCAATCCGTAGAGTCGCGCCAATCCACACCCTTAGCTCCCGGTCCGTGCCCCGTACACCACGCGGTCCACAAAACCTGGATGGTGGGAAACTCCGGCGTAATTACAACGCTGGAGACGATTTCCATGGCATGGTCCGGGTGAAACATAACCTTCGCATCCTGACAAAATACCGGCCCGCCCCGCCAATCAGCGGTCGCATTTCCACGGTGTTGTGGGGGCATGGCCCACACGGTATTATCTGAATTTAGCACATTTGTGCATGGACTTTAAGTGTTCAGCCCCCGCGGTGGCCGCCGAAGTCCACAAGGTTCCTCGAGGCAAGACGCTAGCGGCACCGGAAAATATGCCCCTGGACCAAGGACTCCCTGGAATGGTGATACCGGATCATCAAAACGCAACAACCGTGCGGTTGGGAAAGGCTCTGACCATGCCTTCGGCGGATACAATTCCACTGGATCGGCGGCACGCCCGGCTAACTTGGCGCATCCGCTGGCGCACAGCCTTGGTGTACACTTGGTTCGGTCTGTACTTGTTTGTCTTGGCGGTGGTGCTCGGACCGCTGCTATGGCTGGCCGGGGCGACCTGGGATCCGCAGCGCCGTTTGGCCCGCCGCTGGACCCGGGCCTTCTATCGCCATGCCATGCGCGGATTCTGCGGCTCGCGAATGGTCATTGAGAATCTCCCCGGTCAAGCTATTCCGGAACCCTGTATTGTGGTCGCCAATCATCAATCCGCCATCGACATTCTTTTACTCTTTCAGCTCTCTCCCGATGCCCGATGCTGGGCCAAAGACTGGCCGTTTCAAAAGCCGCTCTTGGGTTGGCTGATGCGGCTTTGCGGCCATTTGCATGTCGATGATCCCAATGTGCTCCAGCAGGCAGCGGAAAGTATCCGGCAAGGCGTTGGGATATACGTGTTTCCGGAAGGAACTCGCTCCCGCAGCGGACGGCTGGGCCGATTTCATGACGGAGCCTTTTTGCTGGCCGTGCAAACCGGCGTGCCCATTGTACCGGTGGCTATCTGCGGCAGTGGCCGCTGCATGACCCCCGGCTATGTGGCCATTATCGACGCTCCAATTTCCGTGCGCCCGCTGGGAATTCTTTATGCCGATCCGGCGGTGCCCAAAGCCCATCTGGTTTTGAAGCGCCAAACCCACGGCTTAATCGCAGCGGCCCTCGAGACAGATGCAACCGGCACGACAACAGATGACCACAAGAGTCCCATCGTTTCCAAGTGAATTGTCAAGGCTATAAGGATGGGCGAGGCCATCTATTTTTGCCGTGTCAGGCCAACCGCAACCGCAGCTTTCCGCCTCTTGCCGCCCCTTGGCCGCTGCGATACCTGAACCTGCCAGAGCACCACGCACCAGCCCGCTCGGCGGCATGCTCGCGGCGCGATTACACGCCTCGCCAATATCGCTGATCAAAGCTGGAACCATGCGGTGCCAAGAGTATAATGGATGGGGAAGGTGGCAGATTCGGCGGGATCCCATGGAAGAAAATTTAGCGAATTTCATTCCGCATCGGCCTCCGATGCACTGGTTGGACCAGGCGGGGCCGCAAGAAGATGGATCTATTGCCGCACGCTGGACCGTTCCAGATGACAACCCGGTGCTCAACACTCTGGTGCGGGCGAAGATGGTGCCGCCAACGGTGATCCTGGAGGTATTGGCACAGACCGCCGCGTGCCAGCCTGGATTGGCCGCACGCCAAGGCCACGCACCGGTTCCTGCCGGCCGCTTGGTGGCCATTGACCACCTGTCGGTTCTCGCGCCGGTGCGGAGCGGTGATACTTTAGAACTGCGGATAAGTGTATTGCGGCAATGGCAAACCTTGTTGAAATGCCAGCTCTCTGCCACGGTCCGTGGAAAAATAGCGGCTCAGGGTGTGGCTACATTTGCCTTGCTGGTGTAGCGTGATTTCCTTGACTGCGGTACATAAGTCGGTTAATGTTGATGTGTCGGCGTTTCTTGTTGTCGGAAAATGAGGTTGGTTCGAACCGTGTGCAAATAAAATGCCAAGCGGACCATTCATTGAACTTCGTTGATGACAAGCTTTTCCCCGCGTACGGGAAAGCGTTTTTGGCATCAGCTTCACCTGATTAAGGAGTAATTTTATGGCAGTATGTGCATCCAATGACGGTAAATGCCGCGAAGCTCAGCATCTCACCAGCCTGGGAATTCTGCTGGTACGGGTGGTTTTGGGAATCATTTTTATTTACTACGCCGGACAACATGCGTTTGGATGGTTCGGCGGACGCGGGATCGGGGCTTTTGCCAATACGCTGGCTCATGATCATTTTCCCGTGCTGCCTTCACTGGTGTGGGCCTGGATGTCCGCCATTGCCGAATTGGTCGGTGCATCGCTGATCATCATTGGTTTGGTTTCCCGGTTGGCGGCACTACTGATGATTTTGGATATGTTCGGGGTGCTTTGGGCACATTGGGCCGAAGGCTTCGGCGGCACCGATTTCAATATCGCCCTGATCGCCATGGCCGGTTTGGTCCTTATTGCCGGACCGGGACAAATTGCTCTGGATTACCTCATTGGCTGTTCCCACTGCCAACCGCAAGCGACCGGTTCCGCTGCCGCGGCCTGAAGACTGCCCGGCGAAAACGCAGTCCGGCCGGACACGATGGCCAATTCTTAAACCACTGCCATGGCCGTATCGAACGTGATGCGCCAGTTGCGCTCTGGCTGGAGGTAGGCTATCCACGTAGACTCGCTATGGCTGCACGGTCCTGTGGTCTTCGTGCAGGACTTACTGATATTGCGGCGTAGCTATTGGCCCTTTTTCGGACCAAAGGCATGACGGAGGTAATCAATAACTTCCCAGCGCTGTTTGCGGCTCAGGGAATCTTGAAAACTCGGCATCGGGCTTTTTCCGTGCGTAATCTTCCAAAAAATAGCCCCGTCGGTCTGTTTCCAGAATTTAGCGGTGGTCAGATTCGCCGGGTGCGGACTTAAAAACGCCCCCGTCGGACCGTCGCCTTTGCCGTTGGCTCCATGGCAAGCTACGCAATTCTGCGTAAAAACGGATTCACCCGCGCTGATGGACTTGGCATTTATCGGAATCGGATTTTTAGCTTTGGATGCGTGATGAGGAGCCTTCCAATGCGAAAACATCTCCGGCTTTGGAAACATGGTGGAGGTGGGCATGGCTCCCAGTGTCAGCAGTGCCGCACAGACTGCCGAAAACAAAGGAACCTTGGAAGACTTGAAAGACATAGGCGCAATCTCCATATAATTTTTGACCTTATGGTCCAAGCCGACGCCGCTGACCTATATAATACTGCCAGAGCAGGGCTAAAATCAAGTAACCGGACCTGTTAGTCCGATTTTGGACGCGTGTTCCTTGGGCATCAACGTGGGCCTGTATCGCCGATCCTCGTTGCGTTCATATTCGTGGGCATTCTCCAAAAAATCAACCCTTGACTCCGGCCTTGCCGTGCGGTTATGATATCTTGTTGGCGCTGGTCAATCTCTACCGAAGAGCAGGGCTTTGAGGACGAATGCCCTGCCGCGCAGGTTTGTGTCTTTACGACTAGCTCTGACGAACCGCTTTTTCCCCGCACCTTTCCCCGGCTTGGGAAGCCCGTTTTCCGGCTTGATTGATCAGGTTTAGGAGTCGGGGGCGTTTTTCT
>JABEVA010000209.1 GCA_013044065.1 Phycisphaerae bacterium | reverse complement strand
TCACTGCCGCCCGAATGGCCCACCTGCACGCGCCCAGGCGGAGCTGGCGGCGGCGGGATCGGCCATCTTATCAACGCTGGTCTATATGATTTCGCCCTGACTGGGGACCGCGGAAATGCCAACCAGCGCTTCCGTTTGGAGGCAGCCAAGGTTATTTTATGTTGCGGAACAACAGCAATTGGCGGTGTGCCGCGCCATTCACAAGCGGCCGCTGCCTGTTACCCCAATCAGGAGCCATCGCCATGTTATATGATCAGCAGAGCAGCACCATCGACCCTACCACACGTGACATGTGGCGGATTTTTCGCATCATGGCGGAATTTGTCGAAGGGTTTGAACAACTTGCGCCTATTGGGCCTGCGGTGACTATTTTCGGCTCAGCCCGTGTGGCCGCGGATGATCATTGGTACCGGGTGGCGCGCACTCTGGGAGCCATGCTGGCACGTAATAAGTTCGCTGTCATCACCGGCGGCGGCCCGGGGATTATGGAAGCCGCCAACCGCGGCGCCAAAGACGCCGGTGGAATTTCCGTCGGCCTCAACATCAGCCTCCCCACGGAACAGCGTGCCAACAGTCACCAGACCATCAGCATGAATCACCATTATTTTTTTGTGCGCAAAACCATGTTTGTCAAGTACAGCCACGCCTGTGTCTGTTTTCCCGGTGGCTGTGGCACCATGGATGAATATTTTGAAACGCTTACCCTGGTGCAAACGATGAAGATCGATCCACGACCAATGGTGTTGATGGGCCGCGATTACTGGCAGGGATTAATTGACTGGATGGACCAGACCATGAATCAGAAATATCATGCCATTCATCCGTCCGACTTGAAATTATTTCAGGTCACCGACGACCCTGAATACGCGTGTAAAATAATTGTGGATTCGGAAAAAGGGCGCTGCTGGATTCCACCGCATGGCGGCGAGGTGACCACCAAAGAGTCACACCAGATTTCACCGGAGGGCACCCGCTTTGGCGTGGTGCCGACCACATCGCCGCATGTTGAAATCCGAGCCAGTCAACGTGCCTTGGCGGCCCCGGATCAACGCCGGGTGGCCACCCGGCTCGCTAACGCCCCGAGCACAAAAGTGAAACGTCGAAAAAGACGTTCTTAGCCGGCCGGCTTGGGCACTGCGACGGTGTACCCCACCATCAGCGACGGCGACGCGTGGGAAAACGACCGCTCAATGGCCGGGGCTTGCTTTCCAACGATGGTGCAGCGAAGGAGGTGGGACTGTAGACGGTGGTATCGGCTGCGGAGGCCGCACTGGGCGCGGCCCGCGCGGCGCTGTGGGCATCCGCATCCTGTGGGTCCACTGGGCTTACGCTGCCGGCGCTGGACCGGTGCTTATCGAAGCCATGGCCGCGGCCGGGTTCAGGAGAGGGCACAAAGCCGGAAATTTTATAGTCTTCCAGCAGGTGATTGATGAGTTTTTCAATCTCAGTTTGCAGTTGGGCCTGACCCGGAGAAACAAACGTAAACGCCCGACCGGTGGCACCCATGCGGGCGGTGCGTCCGACCCGATGCACGTAAACCTCAGCCTCTTCCGGCACGTCATAGTTGATGATGTGTGTTATTTCATGCACGTCAATGCCGCGGCTGGCCAGATCGGTGGCCACGAGCACATTGATTTTACCGGTCCGGAAGCCACGCATCACCCGTTCGCGCTTGGCTTGCAGCAAATCGCCGTGAATGGGCGAGGCATTAATACCATGCGCAGAAAGAGAGCCTGCCACTTTATCCACACTGCGTTTGGTGCGACAAAAAATGATGGCCAATTTGGGATTTTCCTGCTTGAGCAGCAGGTGCAAAGCCCGTTGTTTATCCCAAGGTTGTACGCCCACGAAATATTGTATTGCTTCCGGGTTGGTCAAGGTTTCCTGATTGGTCGAGGTAAAAATGCGTTCCGGGTGGATGGTATGTTTGGCCACCAGCCGTTCGATGTCGTCATTGATGGTCGCGGAAACTAAAATGGTTTGATGCGGTGCCGCGCACGCCGTAAGAATTTTACGCACATCATCGCGGAATCCGATATCAAACATCCGATCCACCTCGTCGCAGACAACGAATTTCATGTTGTGCAGCGGCAAGGCCCCGCGTTCGTTTAAGTCGATAATGCGTCCGGGTGTACCCACCACCAGATGGGGCTGGCGTTCCAGGAGTTTCAAATCGTGGGTTACCTTTTGGCCGCCATAGACGACTTGCAGTCGCAGCGCCGTGTGCCGGGCAAAGCGCAGCAGTTCGGCTTCCACCTGAACCGCCAATTCTCGGGTCGGCACCACCACCAGAGCCTGAAAGGCCTGTCCCGGATCCATACGTTGCAGGATTGGTAAGCCGAAGGCCGCCGTCTTTCCAGTGCCGGTGCGGGCTTGTCCGATAACATCAACACCGCGCAGGGCCACGGGGATCAAACGCTTTTGTATTTCCGAAGGCTCCCGAAAATGAATTTCCGCCAGAGCCAGCAATATTGCATTATCCAAGCCCAAGGCCGCGAAGGCTTCGGGCAGTTCCAGATGAGTACGGTTGGTCATGAGTTTCCTGTAAAAATTCCCGCTAATTCAGCCTCGGTCCTATCCAGTTGGCAAGGCCTGATATGCCGGGCGAGTTCGAACGGCTGTGGTCGGCCTTACCAGTCGTTTGCCAGTGGTCTAAGGCAAAGAGAGGATATACCGCCCGGCAGGTTGGCCTGACTCGTACAATAGTCTAGGCCATCCGAGGGCATCCAACAAGTGCGCCCGGGTGGCGGGCAGCCCGAGTTGATCGCGTTATCGCGCCACGGAATTCATCAATCTGGATCCGGCCGGCCGTCGGCTCGTGACTCGGCCGCAAATTTGCGGCTGGCTGGCGTGCGTAAGCATCACATACGGGCGGAATTGCTCTTGGGGCGTAGAGCGGCCGAACGTCCGTGGTTGTGGACGATTCTTATTACTGCGTCAAAGACAGGCTCTAGCTTCGACTTGGACTTTGATTGGCGACCACCAAGCGTGTCGCGGCAGCTTTTCGTATAAAGCCAGTTGTGCTTTGCGCAGATGCAATGTGCCCAGCTTGTCAACACGGTTGGTCGGTTTCATGGAGCGCACGGCCGCAGGGCGGCCACGAAAGGCAAGACCACCGTGACCAACGGAACCCGGTCCTATCATACGCCCGTATTTAAGAGGTGGATGTGCCTGTTTTTTTGCTTCCCCGGCCCTCAAGACAAGACGGCCGCGTTAGGGACTGGGCAAAAATAAATTCGGGTTTTACGGCGTAGTAATTTTGGCTGCTGGCAAGGCGCGACGGGCGCGCATACCCTAGCCTCAATACGGTTTACTTAAGGATGAAAACATCAGTATCAAAGGGTATACAGGGTTGCGGCGGCGACAAGTGTTCGGGGCCTTTTTTCTTATAGTTGGACATTTTTATTTTGACCACGCGTGGGTTGATGCGGC
>JABEVA010000208.1 GCA_013044065.1 Phycisphaerae bacterium | reverse complement strand
TTTTTTCACCGGCGGAGCTGGTGGAATACAAATTGACTTCTTGTGAGTGGGTGTACGATTATTCCGGCGGCCAGCCGCAGTAAGCGGTTTTTTTGGCGGCCAGGAGATTGTTATGATCATCAAGGGTTCACCATCCGTTCCGTCGGTTCCGGTTACCATGCCCGGAGCGTGCAAAGTCCAGATGCAGATGCTGCTGGGGCCGCAGGATCAATGTCCGAACTTTGCCATGCGCAAGTTCAGCGTGGCCCCGGGCGGCAATACCCCGCGGCATCAACACGATTATGAACATGAAATTCTCGTGTTGGCCGGGCGGGGAACGGCGTTAAGCGAGCAGGGCGTGCGGGAGATTGGTCCGGGCGATGTTATTTTCGTGCCAGCCAACGAGCTGCATCAATTTGTGAATACCGGCGGTGAAAATATGGTGTTCATCTGCCTGGTGCCGGCATCAGTGCATCGTCCGGTGGACTGCTCCAAATAGCGTCGCCTGTGGCGAGCCAGTGGTGGAACCGCTTGATCGGATGGTGAGTATCGTCCCATCCGAGTGCGGGCGTGGACGGTTAAACATGAATCTGATTGATTCCGATGACCAACCGCAGGCATCTGTCGCATCCTCGGCGGCGATTCGCGAATCAGTGATCGTAGCGGATCACCGTTTGGATGTGTTTACCGAGGCTCCCGCGTTATTCGAGTCCATGCTTGGCGACATCGATCAGGCCAAGCACCGCATTTGGATGGAAACCTACATCTTCGCGGAAGACGCCAGCGGCACCACGATTGCTGAAGCCTTGATGCGTCGGGCCGGAGACGGTCTGGATGTTCGTTTACTCTATGATGCCGTCGGTTCGGCGGCCACGCCATTGGCTTTTTTCGCAACCATGCGCCAGGCCGGCGTGCGCGTGCATGCTTACCATAATCTGTGGGAGTCGCTGCGCAAGGTGAGGTTCTTCACTATCTTGAACCGGCGGGATCATCGCAAACTGCTGGTGGTGGATGATACGTGCGCGTATTTCGGTGGCATGAACATTATCGATCATGGTCGCGACCGGCGGTACTTGAAATTGGACGATCAGGCTGCTCCGATGACCGGATGGCGTGACTTGCATATTCGCATGGAAGGGCCGCAACAGCGGCAAGTGGCCGAATCATTCGAGCGGTCATGGGGCCATGCCAAGGGCCTTCGTCTGTCGCGCAGGCCGACGGCGTATCGGCGGGTGAACCTGTCCGACCGAGGGGAGTCCATTCATTTTTTTGATTCCGGACCGGGCCTTAAATTCAGCCGGGTTCCGCGGGTGTATCGACGAATGCTGCGCGGCGCGCAGCACAGCGTGGTGATCGCCATGGCCTATTTTATTCCGGTGGGGCGGGTGATGTTCGCCCTGACCAGGCTAGCCAACCGCCGAATACGTGTCCGCATTATCGTGCCGGCCCGGCCGGACGTGCGCGTGGCCCGATACGCCACCTTGTATTTATATAAGAGACTGCTGCGGGCCGGCTTTGCCATTCACGAACGCACGACCCGTATGATGCACACCAAGCTCATGGTCATTGATCGACAGTGGACAATTCTGGGTTCCGCCAATATGGACCCACGGAGTTTGTACACCAACCTGGAATTCATGGCCGTGATCCGGTCAGACAAATTCGCCGCAATGGCCCGTCGCATCTGTCGCCACGAGATACGTCGCAGTCGGCGGGTACGGCTGGGCGATGTCGCCGGATATTCCGTGCGGACACGATTTTTAGCCATGCTCGCATGGAGCATGCGCTGGTGGCTTTAGGGCTAGATTCCCGCCCCTTGATCCAGGTGGATGCCGCACTCCTTTTTATCCAGTCCGGCCCATCGCCCCTGACGCGGATCGCCGTCCGCCGCAATGGGGCGGGTGCAGGTTTCGGGGTTGCATCCAATGGAAACATAGCCTTGCTGCCAGAGCGGATGAAAGGGCAGGTTATTGTGCTTCATATACTCAAAAATGCGCCGGTGGTCCCAGTTCAGCAGCGGCGAGATGGCCCAGGCGTTTATCCGGGCATTCCACTCCACCACTTTCATCCTGGATCTGGTGGCGGATTGATCGGCGCGTACGCCGCGAATCCACGCCGCCGGAGCCAGTTCCCGCATGGCCCGGTCAAAAACTTCGTTTTTATTATCGCGACAGCAGGCCTCCACATCGCGGCGCACCCGCGGATCGGTTTCGCCATGCACCGTCAAATACACCAACGGGTCATGCTGCGAATGGTATTCCAGCACATTTAAGCCGTAGCGCCGGCGCATTTCTTCCATAAAGATAAGGGTTTGGTGGAATAAATAGCCGGTATTTACCAATATAATGCGCACATCCGGCTTGACCCGCGTGAGCAGGTGGATGAGGCACATACTCTCGGCACCGAAACTGCTGGTCATGAGCAGCTTATCCCCGAAGGTATTTACGGCCCACTGAATAATCTCGGATGGCTCGCCGGCGGCAAAGCGTTGAGACAGACCCTCCGGGTCGAGGCGGGTGGCGGCCGGAGATGCTGAATCAATGGATGGGCTCATAAAGGCTCCCCTGGTTGTGGCGAGGCCGGGGCGGCCAAGGTACCGCTACGCTGGTGCCAACGCTCTTCGAGATCGTTGAGTACCGCCACCGGTACCGCCACGTTTCCTTTACCCAGACCCAGGGCCACATCGGGTTTGTTGCGGCCATGAAAATCGGATCCACCGGTTACGGCGAGATTGTAGCGGTGGGCAATGCTTAGAAATAATTGGCAGTCTTGCGGTCGATGGTCGGCATGCCAGACTTCGATCCCATCGAGTCCCATGTCCACCAGGCCGGCCACCAGCGTTTGCAACTCAGTGGGGTTGACCATGGCTAGATGCACCGGGTGGGCCAGCGTGGCCAAACCGCCGGCGTTGTGAATGCACTCAATGGCTTGACGCGGGGTCAGGCGAGCTTTATCAAAATAGGCGGAGCCTCCCGAACCTAGATACACATCAAAAGCCTGCTTGACGGAGGCCACGCAGCCGGAATCCACCAAGGCTTGGGCAATGTGTGGCCGACCCAGCACAAATGGTTGCCCGGCGGGGATCTTTTTGTGGGCGATGGTTTGGGCCTGTTCCAGGGTGATATTGCAGCCGAGTTCGTTAAGCCGGGCTATGATTTTAGGATTACGTGAATCCCGGGCTTCTATCAGCAGGTGGCTCATCTGTTGGAGTGCCGGCGATGTTGGATTGATAAAATGTCCGAGAATGTCCATGGCCACGGGCGGGCGAAATTCGGCGGTTATCTCAATGCCCGGCACAAAACGCAGGCCGATACGTGCCGCCTCTGTCTGAGCTTCCAGCAATCCGTTGCCGGTGTCATGGTCGGTCAGGGCCAGACCCGCCAAGCCCACCCGTTGCGCGGCGTTGACCAACTCGGTTGGAGTCAACGTGCCGTCGCTGGCGGTGGAATGGCTGTGTAAATCAACGCAGGGTGCAAAGGGCATTCAAAAGTCCTTACTTAGCGAAGGTTTGCTGGTCCTTTTTTTGTGGCAGCAATCGTCGGTGTTGCCAAAGATACTCCTGTATCTGGTGGACGGACTGCTCGACGGATTGTCGATCCGTGGCCAGGTGTAGCTCCGGTGCCTCCGGCGGTTCGTAGGGTGCGTCCACGCCGGTCATCATCATGGGTTTACCCGCGGCGCTGGCGGCATCGGCCTTTTTATAAAGGCCCTTGGGATCTCGCAGGCGACAAAGCTCCAGCGGAGCATCCACGAACACCTCGATAAACTCTTCCGGGCCGAGCAGTTGCCGGGCTATGGCGCGATCCTTTTTGTAGGGGCTGATCAGGCTGACAATGGCGATAACACCGGCATCGCTGAGCAATTTGGCCACCTCACCAACGCGGCGGACATTTTCCGATCGTTCGGCAGCGGAAAAGCCCAGATCGCGATTCAAGCCGTGGCGAAGGTTATCCCCATCAAGAACATAAGCCGGATAGCCGTGGGCTAAAAGCTGTTGTTCCAATTTTACGGCGATGGTGGATTTGCCGCATCCGGAAAGGCCGGTGAGCCAGACGACGCAAGGGGCGGTGCCGAAAAGTTCGGCGCGCTGCTGGCGGGTTACTTTCGCGGCATGCCAGACGATATTTTCGGCTTTGGGCTGCATCATAGAAAATACTCCATAGCCAAGAGGCTATTACATACATCGCCTACAGATTAAGTATGCGTTGCTTAGTCTATCCGCAACGCGGCTTACAATCAAGCCGATGGTTCCGATACCCAAGGTTCCCGGCTTGCTCGCGGCTGGTCTGCATTTTACTACCGCGGCCGCCAAGTTGCGAAACCCTCTTTTACCACAGCGAGATCGGGTTAAGGCTTATTTAAGATTCGTGACACGGTTGCGGTTGGACCAGTGAAATACATGCCGCAGTACCAATCCCGGATGATATCGCTGACTGGTTTGTTGGTGGACTTCAAAATTGGCTTGGTACTGTTTGAAAAGACCGGGCACATTCCGAATAACGAGCATATTTTCGGCATTGAATTTGGCGGCAGCGTAGCTGTAGTTAAAGCTGCCTGTGCAGATGATGTGGCCGTCAATAAGCATCACCTTGTTATGGGCAATGAGGTATCGGGCATCGATGTAGGTGGGAATACCGGCGGTATAGAAGGCTTTCAGGGCCGGGCTTGGTCGGCGTGTGTAACGCCGGGTGCGGTAATTTTTCTTGAGCAAATGTGATTTATCCAGGATAATTTCCACATCCAACCCACGCTGGTGGGCACGTACCAACGCCCGGATAAGCGGGCGACTGGTAAATGAATAGGCTTCCACCCACACACTTTTGGTGGCGTGGTTAATTAAGTCCGTCAAGGCGTGGGTGGCTCCGCCATTGGGAGAAAAATAAACCTGCATGGCGGTTGAGGAACCAGATTGAAACGTCGTTGGCCCCGCTAAGCGACTCCCCAGCCACAGGCCCAAGAGCAATGC
>JABEVA010000207.1 GCA_013044065.1 Phycisphaerae bacterium | reverse complement strand
ATATGGCCAAAAGCAGTGGTTCGTCTTTAAGTTTCTTATGATCGCCCACCAATTTTTTTATCTCGCGCTCGAGTCCGGGGAATGCGGTAACCGACTCTGTTATCATACACATCTGCTCCTGACGAACCAAAGACATCATAAGCGCACATCGCCCGGCAATCCAGCACCTTCGGCCACCGGCGGCTCGGGCGGTAAAGGCCAGAAATCAAAAAAATTGCCCCACTGATAGGGGTATTGCTTCACCACGTCTTCGAGGTCGGCGGCAAAATCGTCGGCGGCTTTTTGGAGCAGTTCCGCGCGGTCTAAGCCCGTGCCCAGCAGGTATTGACGCGGCTTGCTTACCAACAGGTCGTAATGTCGCCAGCCCCGGCGGATGGTAAATGCGGAAACCACATTGGCACCGGTTAAGATGGCGGCCAGGAAGGGGCCGGCGGGAAGTTCAACCGAGGCTCCGAGCAAGCGGGTGGTGAGCGTGCGTCCGGACATGGCGCGGTCCGCCCGCAGTCCGACAAATTCATGGGCTTGCAGGGCGGCGATGATTTTCAGGCCGGCGGAAACAGGGTCCATGGAATTGATGAAGCGCATGTTGCCTAAGGCTCGCCACTGCTCTTTATGAAACTGTTCGGTTTGGTCGCGCAGATCCCGGTAGACCACAAAGTGAAAAGGCCTGGGGTTGGGCAGGTCTTTGAGCATGGGGGCGGATAGTTCGGCGGCTCCAAGGTGGGCGGTGAGCATTAACAGGGCGCGATCAGCGCAGACGGCCTGGAGTAAGTTGGGGCGGTTGGGGCAGGTGCATTGGAAAGTCTGGCGCGGTCCGGCGAGGGCGACGCTTCGGTCCAGCAGCAGCCGTCCGTAGGAATAGAAATGCCACCAGCTTTGTAACCAACGTTGCAGGCGATGGCATGGCCCCAGGGCGCGGTCGAGGAAATTGATGCTGGCCCGGCGGGCGCGGCCATCGATAATCCAAAAACACAGGCTGGCCAGAAAGACGAAAACATAGCCGAGCGGCAAAAAGGTGCTGCCCAGGCGCAACATGAAAAGGTTGGCGCGATATCCCAAATGGTGGCGCTGGCGAACGGGCGTGGGGGGCGGCGGAGCGGAGGAGGAATTATTCATGCGAATACCTCGGGAAGGTTGGCTCAAGGCTGCGGCGGCCAGTCGGCGGGGCGGGGCCGATCAGGCTTCGGGCAGGTTTTGGCCGGACGGGTGGTCGGGCAGGATGGGGATATTGACCCGTGTTTCAACGGGGTTGTAGTGGGCGGTGATGGTGTATTTGACCGGTACGCCGTCTTTGGTATGCAAGAGATAATAACCGCCGCGGTCCACGAGATTTTCATACGGGCCGATGACGCATTTTCCCATGGGGGTGGGTATGGTCAGCAGTGGTACCCGGCTGCCGGGAGCGCTGGCCAAATCGCGCAAAATGCGCTGACTTTCCAAGAGGGTAAGACGGTGTTGGGGTAGCGTGCCATCGGGAAAGGGATGAATGAGATAATAGGGCTTTACGACCACATTTCCGGCATCGAGTTGGTCGTACATGCCGGTAATGATGCGGGCATCGTCATTGATATGCTTGAAGAGCGGGTGCTGGATCAGCATGAGAGGTTGCCGCGGGCGGCCAAGCTCGCTAAGCAATTCCAGGGTTTGGTGCAATTCGGGCGTGACCTCTCGGGGATGCACCACATGGAGGACGTAGGCGCTGGGAGCGAGCCGGCGTAAGGCCTGCTGGAGGGGTCGGGAGGATAAGATGCGCTGGGGGTTCCATACAGGTTCGCGGGTATGGATATTGACGGTGATGCGTCGGTGGACCGTGGCATTGAGGCGGTCCATGCGCTGGGCAAAGTGTTCCAGCTGCTCGGCGGGAATGGCCATGGGGTCGCCGCCGCTGAGGATGATTTCGCGAAGGGCCTGGCGGTGAGGTGATTTTTCGGCGGCATCGAAGAGGGCATCAATTTCGCGGATGGAAATGACGCCGGCGGTAACATCACGGTTTTTGAGATAACAGTAACGGCATAGCCCACTGCAAAAATCGGTGGTTCTCAGCAAGGCTTCGTAGGCGTATTTTTGGATCCAGCGTGGGTGATCCACGACACGTACGGGTAACTGAAAGGCATCCCAGCGTTCGGTGCCGGCGTCATAGATTTCCGAGGCTCCGGGGAGAGCCAGATCCCAGAGTGGGTCAGCGGCATCGTTGCGCAATACTTTTTCGACGTAAAAACGGGGCAGCCGAAACTGATACTGTCCCGCGACCTCGCGCATGACAGCGGCGCGGGCATCAGTGATGGCCGGCAGTAAAGCGCGTAATTCATCTATGGAGGTCAGCAGTGGGGCGGTGTCGGGCGTTTTCAAGACGACTGCGGATGAGGCGAGTGTTCCCACGTCAAGACTCTTTGCGTTGATCTTCTGGTCATGCGTTGATGGATTCCACGCGTATCGCGAGATATTTTTGTCGATGGCCGACGCGGCGGTGGAAGCCTTTACGACGGGTAAATCGTTCAACGAAAATTTTGTCGGCTTTGACCGGGCCAAGAATTTTGGCTGTTACAGTGGCACCCGGCACCAGCGGCTGGCCGATTTTGACGCCAGTGTCGTTGGAGACCAGCAGTACCTGGTCAAAGGTAAGGGTGGTAGCCCCTTCGGGCAGAGGCCGCAGATCCACTTCGAAAACGTCGCCGGGTTCCACCTTGAATTGTGTACCACTGTCCTGAAATACCGCGTAAGCCATAAAAACTCCTGTCGAGCCAGACCAAATTTCAAAGTTCACCACCCTGGCGACTTTGTTCGCTGGTACGAACCCACCGCAATAAGCCGGGTTCAGTAGTATCCCCAAAACTGGATTGGTATGCAAGTTACCGCGATGGCAGGTCAGGCCAAAGCTAAAATTTTGGGTTGGGCAGAGTTCTGGCGCTCGGGGTCAGGTCAGGATGGGAGGGCGCTCGGTGAAGCGTTGGCGAATGGTTAAGAAGGCGGCTTCATTGCGCAAGAACGCATCGACAACGTCCGGATCAAACTGGGTGCCGGTGGCGGCGCGAATCATGGATTTGGCCACCTCGTGGGTGAAGGCATCTTTATAAAGGCGTTTGGACGTGAGGGCGTCATAAACATCGGCCACGGCCACAATACGTCCGCTCAGGGGTATTTCGTTTTGGCGCATCTGGGTGGGATATCCTGTACCGTCGATACGCTCATGGTGTGTGGCGGTAATTTCCCGGGCGATTTGCAAAAAGGCCACATTGGGGAATTTCTTCAGGGCAATGTCGATGGTGTTGGCCCCCAAGGTGGTGTGGGTTTTCATGAGGGCGAATTCGCGATCATTGAGTCGTCCGGGCTTGAGGAGCACGTAATCCGGGATGGCGACCTTACCAATGTCATGCAGCGGGCTGGTGAGATAAACCCAGCGGATAAAGTCGGCGGTGGCCTGGGAGCGGTATTTTTCGTGGTTGGCAAGCTCCTGGGCCAGGAGTCGGGAATAGCTTTGCACACGCTCCAGGTGCATGCCGGTTTCCGGATCGCGTGATTCGGCCAGTTTAGCCATGGCGAAGATGGCCACATTGCGTGTATCGAGGGAGAGGACGCGTTCGCCGCCGCGGACGCGGGCCACCAATTCGTCGGGATCGAAGGGCTTGCTTAGAAAGTCATCGGCCCCCGCGGTCAGGCCGCTGACCCGATTCTGGGTGTGGTTGCGTTCGGTGAGCAAAATAATGTAGACGTAACCCCACATTTCCTCCCGGCGAATGGTTTGACAAAGGTCCAAGCCATTGATTTTGCCGGTAAGTTCCCACTCGGCAATGACCAGATGGGATATTCCCTGGCGAATAAGTTCCAGGGCTTCGGCAGCATCGACACAGGCGGCAACTTCATAGCCGGCGGCAGTGAGGGTATTACTGATTAGAGCCAACGCGACCCGGTCCTGGTCCACTACTATTACACGCATTGAAAGAATCCTTCATCATGCCCGGCCGGCAGGCTCTTTGTCGGCAAAAGCAGTGTGTTTACTCAATCCAATCGGCTTAGGGCCATAAAATTCGCTGGGGCCGTGCATCATCGGCGGGTCTGGCAGGGCATTGGAGGCCCGGCGGCCGCGCGTGAGGGCACACGGAAGCGGCCCGGCGGGCGAGTTCAGGCCAAAACTTGTGGTTGCCAGAGTTTATGGCCGTACCCATCCATGTGAATATCTTACAGGGGGCGACGGTGGCCGCAACTTAGCCGAGGCGCGGGGCGGGGAAGTTGAGGGGTAAAAGCGCCCAGGAGCGCGGTGGAAGTGCCGAGGCGTGGGTGGAAGGTT
>JABEVA010000206.1 GCA_013044065.1 Phycisphaerae bacterium | reverse complement strand
GTACTGGTGTTTGGCGAATCCACGCCTCGATCGGGCAAATACCGCATCCTTATTGATGGTGGAACCGGTAGAGAGTGTGATGCGGGCAAATTGGGCCGCAGTGGCGGCAATGGCCACCTGTGGGAAGTCCTCGCGGAAGGACTGCCCGTTGGTGAACACACTCTGGAAATTCAGCCGATTTTTGAACCTCCCAGTGTACCGGCGGAGGTACGCCTGGAAAGCATCTGCATCGCCGGCGGCGAAGCAAAAGTGTGGCGGCTCTAAACTATGGCCGACCAGGGCAGGCCTCGCTAATCCGGTCGGCCCTACCCAGCGTCGGCGCGGGCCGGAGATGCTCGTGATTTCCCCGCCGCTGGGTTTGCCTTCGCCATCATTTCACTGTGGCCTGGCCCCACCACTGTGGATTCAGCTTCGCTTCCGTGGGAATGTCATCAATCATGGTGGTGGTACCATTATTCGGCGAGAACAAATAATTGCGCGAGAGCACCTGCAAGCCGCGATCGGTATAGCCTGAGTAATTCACTTCCACATCCATCCGCAGCGTTGCGCCGGTCTTGAGGCTTAGGGCCAGAAACTTCCGCGGCACCGCCAACGTAGCCACGTAACCCTTGCCGTTGGCGTCGCGCACGATGTTTACCTTGCCGCCCGGAATGTAACCCACGAAGGCAAAATGCACGTGGCCGCCCGATGGGGTGTAATAACTGGCTTTGGCGTGGTAGCGTTGGCTGATTGGTTTCATGCCGATCAATTCCGGCTTGCCGTTAATCAGCGCCGCCAGTATTCGCACGTCGCCGCGCACCAGCCTGGCCCCTTTGGCCGATGCCGGCCCCAGGTCCAGGCCCACGGTATCGCCGCCGTGAAAAGCGATCTTCGCCGAATGGGCCGCATTGGCAATGGGCTTGGCGTCCACCACCGCGAAGCGGGCGCAGAGATATTGGGCGTTGTAACCCAGTTGCACTTTTGCCAGCAACCGGCCTCCGCGACGCAGTGCTGACACCGGCACCCCCGGCCACGCGGCGGGATTATTCCAAGGTTTATGCAGCGGAGCGATTACCAAATGCCCGATACGCCGCTTTTCCAGCCGTTGCCATTTCGACGGATAGATGGCGGGAAGCACCACCTGCCCCCACTGCCGGCTTTGGCCTGTCACCTTGCCATGGTCAAAACCCAGCACCTTGTAGGCCATGCCACCGGCATACGCCCACACCTGATTTTTGGCGGGAAAATACCGGACAAAGCCGGAATCAGTCTCGCTGCCAAAAGTGTAAGGCCCGGGCAACGGAGCCTGATTCGGATTGTTCATAATGGAACTGACAAAAAAGCCGTCATGGGTGTAAAAATAGATCTGGCCCCATTCACTGCCACCGGCAACGTAGCTGTCGCCAACCAGGCCGCCCATCACCCAAAAATGGTGCAGCAAGCCGTGGCCGGATTGATCGGCCGCCTTGCGACCCGCCATCCACAGCAGTTTGCCCGCTGGTGAGAATTTCATAAACTTCACAGCGTTACAGCAACTGTCGTGACCCATACCGTGGTTCATGGCCTTGGTTTCGGCGGTGGTGTCATAGCGAACCGTGGCGTTGACACACACATAAATGTTGCCGTCTTTATCCACACGCATGCCCAAAATACCCTCCCGCCAGCCGGTCCAGAGGTGCTTACCGGCGCGTTTGAGCACACACGGCACCGCGTACCGGGCCTTTTCTGGATCCCATTTGATCGAGCCATTGGCTCGAAACCTAACCGCCGGAATTTCCAAAATGCTGTTGGCTTCGGTGGCCAGGTAAATATCACCATTGCGAGCCATCCACATCGAGCCTTCCTGCTGGGCCAGAGGAACCAATGGCTTGCCGGCAATCGAAGTGACACGCTGCACTTCACCCGGCTCAATATGATGATCGCCATTGCGGTCGGACCAAATTTCCAGCACGTTGCGTGGATAGGGATTGCCTTTTTCACCCTTATTAAGCACCAGAAAATGCGCCACCGGCAGCATCTGATTACCCTGAATCAGGGCAATCCCGTGCGGGTTAAAGTCACCGAAATAATAGGACTGGTGGTTGACGGCCCGTACCGTATCCGGCTGGCCATCGCCATCGTTAAGCTGGCCCACCGAATGATACCCAGCCTTGGGCATGAGCCAATAGGCCTGCGGCGCGGCGACTTTATGGCGGCTTAGCACCCGGGCTCGGGCCAGACCCGCCGGTTCCAATTGGTAATACACCGTGCGCGGATGGAGCGGGCTGGGCACAAGCTGGCCCCAATAACCCTGGCTGCCGAACCACTGCTTAAGCAATTTGCCGGTGGCCGCGTCGTTGCGTGAAAACACCTTCGGCAGCGACGCTTGGGCGGTGAGAATTCCTCCTTGGGCATCGGCGACAATGCCCGCGGGTTCAAGGTAGTTCGTCGCTTCGTACTTGCCCGCCCATGGTCGCCCGCCGCGCTTGCCCAAAGTCTGAATCAACCGCCCCTGCGGCGAAAATACCTTGACCTGCTGGCTGGCACCCTCATCGGTGACATGGATGTTTCCTTGGGAATCCACTGCTACGTGCCAAGGCATGGCCAGATGATCGGCCACGACCTCCCGAGATGCTCCGGCGGCATGGACAAACTCCACAATTTTTCCGGGCTGGCCCGGCACATAAGACACCGCAAATAAATTGCCTTTGGAGTCCAAACATACGCCGCGCGGTCCCGCGCAGGCCAGTGAACCGGTGAGTTGCCCCGTGTGCGGGTTAAAAATGCGGATTTGATTTTTACTATACACCGAGGCAAATACCTGATGTGCATTGGCGGCGAGTCCGCAACCTTCCGGCTGAAATGAGAGTGGCGATGATTGGGGCGGCACCTTTACCATAGCCGCATGGCTGATGGGAACGGTCGGTGAGCCATTCGGCCAGATCAGCATTTGACCGGTCTTGGCGCTAAGCTTCACCAGCGACGGATTCGCCCCGCCAAATACAATAAACACTCGCCGGCCATTGCATGCCATCGCGTACAGCGGGCCAAACCCGCCACCCACAAACGGTGTCGTCCGCCATACCGTTTGATAATGGTAATTCACCTTCACTACGGCCTTTTGCGCTTCGGCCACCGTCCACAAAAAATACATGCCGGTTTTATCCGCGGCCACATCAATACAGGGGCCGTGATCTCCACCCCAACCACCGAGTCCGTTGGGCGTGGGATAAGGCGGTGCACCGGAAGATCCTACCGTGCCGATATATTTGGCCCGCAACCCCGGCGAAAAATAGGCACCCCATTGGTAGGTACCCAGCGGAACGGGCGAGCCCCATTGATCGCGGCCATTCCAGTAGACGGTTAACGGACCTTTTTTATGGACTGCACCGGTCATCAATTCGCGAATGACCTGGCCATGCGGGCCAAAAATATTGATGGAAACTTTTTCCCGGCGCGGCACCTGCACGGTAATCGGCGCGCCGCGGGCTTGGGCTGCATGCTGGGCCAGATACTTATTTAGCGGCGGATAGAGGGGGGCAATGCGGTCCGTTTTTGCAAATGCAACTTGGCCCCAATCCATGGACCGATTAAAGGCAAAGCTGCCCGGATCTTTTCGGTAAACCGCGTTGGCTATATAGGTAAGGCCGGCAAAGTGAACGCTGATGACGGCCGCCATTTTTTGTCCCGGCTTAAACGGCAGCACGCCGCCCGGCGCGTCGAGAACGCTCCACGGAATCCGCGCCGTCATGGTGTAGCCATGCTTACCATGCTCGACAACTTTAATCGCCGAACCCGGCGGGTTCACCACGTGTCCCAAATTTAAATTCACGCCGCGAAACATTTGAATATAGCATTGGCCGGTAACGGAATCTTTCCAGAACGTCAGGCTGCCGGCACGGAGATTATTTTTCACATTGGCAGCCAGAGGATTGACCGGATAAGCGACACTCGGGTCTGCCACCAGTCGCAGTTCCACCTCATCGCCGCGCCAGAAGGCATCCATGGGGCTATTGACGTTGATGAGTTTGCGGTTGGGCAGGGTTACGCGCACGCCAAAATACAAAGCCCTTTTGGTATATTCGAGGACCGCCAGAGCGTGCATATTTTTAGCCGTCGCGGCGCTCATCCAGATCGGGTCCGCCGCCGCCATATTCCATCCCCGCAAACTGCCATTAATTTTCGGGCCGTGCGCCACTGGCATCGCCGGCAGCAACCCATTGGAGAGAGCGGCGGTCTGAGCTTGTATCCCGGAATTCAGGCCGCTACTCAACAACAAACCGACCAACATCGCCAACAAACCAACTTTTCGCATCACCATAGGAATCATTTTTCACCTTTAAAAGCAAACTTTATCTTTGAACACCAAGCCAAGGAAGGAAACGAAGAACTTTTTCCACCACTTATTTATCCTTCGTTGGGTCCGTTGCCTTCTGTTAAGGGTCTGTCTATTCGATACTTCGTTCTATCCGTAATTTTGTGACTTCGTGCCCGGAGTTTATTCGTGGCCGTACCGCGTCATCTGCCCCTATAAATCAGCAGCGCTGCGGCGAATGGCTCAAAAGGGCTGCCGCCCTGGCCTCCGATCGCCCAGCCATGCCGTGCATTGGCGAAAAACAATTGGTGAATACTCACCACGTGCCTAAGCGTATTGTGCCACGTTGCACCGCCATTGGTGGTGTGCAGCAACCACGGTAACGCACCCGCCGGGTTGGCTGTGGCATAACCCAGGTAAGAACCCACCCATGCCTGTTTGGCCGAGATGGCCCACACCGTCGTGAGCGATCCGGTCGGATCGGCAGGCAGGCTTTGCGCTGCCCAGGTTTTACCGCCGTCCAGGGTATGGAGAATCACTGGCTGGGCTGCTTGCGTCCAATCGCCATTGCGCAAAACTTTGCCTTGGCCGCCCACCGCCCAGCCCACTTGACCGCCCTTGATAAAGCTGATCGCCGCCAAGCCTGCCGTTGGCCCTTGCAGCCCCGTCGCTATTTTCACCCACTTTTTACCCGCATCGGTGGAAATGAGCATCGCACCGCCCTGCCCGCCCAACACGATACGCTTCCACGATCCCAGCCACGCGGCCGATCCAAATTGATGGCCGACATTCACCGTTTGCCATGTCTTGCCGCCATCCGTGGTCTGCCAGAATACGCGGCCACCGGGCGGCAGCAATCGTCCATGTTTTCCAGTGGGGCCGAACCAGATATGGCTCATGTAAGTGTTCAGGCCTGATG
>JABEVA010000205.1 GCA_013044065.1 Phycisphaerae bacterium | reverse complement strand
CATCGGGACTCCCAACTCGTGGGTCACAGCGCCACCAGAGAAGCTGATCTTGCCCGGCACCTGCCGTTTATGCCCAGATCGTGGAATATTGTGGCCATGAAAACGGCTTTTGCTCAATTCTCTACCGTTCCCCTGCGCCCAGAGTTTATCCCGATGTCTACCGCGGCGGTGAATTTGTCGTTGCCCTCGCCTCTGACCTTCCCGCGCCTCGACCGCCGCGCTTGCATACCGGGATCGGGGATGGAACAATCTGGGAATGGAAGACCGCATGGCCTATGCCTTTAACTCCCTGTTGGAACGGCACTACGCCATCGGTCGCGTCATTCGCTTTCGTCACCTGCAGCGGGGGCGGCAGGCAACCTGTTTTGAAATTCTTACCGCCGGGCAACGGGAATACCTGCTGCAGCTGTTTCCGCCTGAATATCAGCTTCCCTGGCTGCAACGTGCCATGCGGGTATTGGAGACGGCGTCCCGCCAGGGTTTTCCGGCTCCGCGACCGGAAGCATCCATGCCCATGATGCCATCAAACCCATGCCTCGTGGTCAATGGCCCGCAAGGCTCGCACCTGGTTTTGACGGAAATTGTCGGCGGCCAGCACCTTCCGCTGGAGCGCTGGACGCCTGTGGATTTAAGCCACTTGGGATTGCGCCTGGCCTGGCTGCATCGGATTTTAGGCGAGATGCCGACCATCCCCACCAAGCCACCCTCGTTGGCCGAGCAAGTTCGCCATTGGTCAAGGGCCTCGCTCCCGCACCATAGGCAGGATTTTCCAGCACCATCCCCGGCGCATGTGGACCTGCTGCTGCCAATGCTGGCCGACCACCACATTGATGCCGTCGGTTTAGCTCATGGCGGCATATCTCCTGAGGCCATTTTGCTTAATGCCGATCGGCAAATCGTCAACGTGGTGGATTGGGGGCTATGCCAGGCCGGCCATCCCGCGCAAGATGTGGTGGATGCCTTTGTTTACTGGTGCATAAGGCCTGATGGCATGGTGGCACGCGATGAAGCGCAGGCGTTACTGGAGGCTTATGCTTCGCTGGCATCGCAGCCTGTGAAATACTGGCAAAAGGTGGTTCTGGGCTGGTGTGGCCGACGCCTCATTGACAACAAAACCGGTTGCCGCCCATTGCCGCGCGGGTTTGGCACCATTTTGGCCAATCCGGATTCGCTGACGGCGGCGATCAGCTTTTGTCAAAGCAAATGATGAAAGCGGCGCTCATAAGCCGGAACTTCGCGGTTCGTTATTTTATTCACAATGTTGCATCTCTGTTCTAAGAGTCTACACTTCACGACGTTGGCGTCGTTATCCAATTCTGACGCCGGAAATTTTGGTGGCCTGTTGAAAGGAGTACAGCCATGTCCACACTTTCTCACATCCTTGCGGGTAAGCCGCACATCGTGCATTCCATTGCGCCCGCGGAGAGCATTCTCGTTGCCACACAGCGGATGAACCGTCACAAAATCGGAGCCTTGCTGGTGATGGAGTCCGGGCATATCGTCGGGATTCTCACCGAGCGTGATATTCTTCAGCGGGTGGTCGCTGCAGATAAAAACCCCCATCGGACCACCGTTGGAGAGGCGATGACGCGCGACGTGATCTTCTGCGATCCGGATACCTCGCTGCAGGAAGCCAGCACCATTATGAAAGCCCATCGCGTCCGCCACCTGCCCGTGTGCGACCAGGATGGACAATTGTTGGGAATGGTTTCCATCGGCGATCTGAACGCTCAGCACGCCAGTGAGCAGGAAATTACCATTCACTATCTGCACGAATACGTGTATGGACGGGTATGACCGGTGTGGTCGCTTTCGGTTTCGTCCGCGGGGCTGGGCGTTTCAGCGGTGGTGTTGGAAACGCAACGTGTTATCGTCGACATGGTGGGCGTGCAGATGCCGTTCCACCAGAGCGATATAAGACTCTGGCTCGATTGGCCGTCCCAGCAGGTTCAGCCGCCGTTGCATCGCCAAAACGGCCGATTCCGTCGGTGCCTCAATTTCGACAAAGTTGCCCAGATCAGGCAAATGATCCAGTTCGATGCGGCAGGTTTCCAGCCGCCACGATTCGCGGAGTTTTTCAAAGGCCAACGTCCGCTGAAATCCCAGCATTTCCAGCAGAGCCACCATCTGCTCGGGTGGGGCAACGCTGATATCCAAAGAGGGGCGATGGTGCATGACGCTCGGTACGGCGCGTCCCTTCCAGGTCAATAATGCCTGTGGTTCCAGGGCCTCATTGCGCCATATCCAGCGCAGGCGCAGGCCCGCACCCTGAGCGTGCAGGCTTTTGTCCGGTCGATCAAAAAACATATTCAATTCGCGATCGGTTTCCAGAGCCTTGGCACCGGCGGATACCAGCGCTGTCCGAACCACCGTAAAATCATCCACCCTTAATTTTATTTCAATTTCTGTCGGTATCGACATACATGTATCCATCCGGTTACGCTTCCACAGGTCACCAGGTTGGGCCGGGTGAGGCCAAAAAATGACAAAAGTCGAGCTTAGCGAAACAGAGCCAGGCTCACCGTCTGCCCGTGGATAAAATTCCGGCCGCCCACCGGTCCGAGTTCTCCGGCGCAAAAGAAACCGGCCACGGGTACCGCTCCCAGGACGCTGCGCACCGTGCTGATGTCATGATGCGGTGTGCCAAACAAATGGGTTCCGCGACCGTTGCAGGTGAACATCAATACCCCGGTTGGAGCGTTGGCCAAGAGCAATTCTCCCTGCAGCAACAGGCGAAGATCCTCATCGGCGCTATGGGAATCCTGAACCTGAAATTGCACCGTCTGATTTTCATGGATCATATCCCCGATGGTCAAATGGCCCTGATGGCGATCCAGGCTCAAAATGTTGCGAATCAGAAAATCCCCGCGTCCGAAGTTGCCCTTGCGTTCGTCAATCACCCGGCCGATCTGCAGGCCCACTTTCTCAATCATATCCCGATCGGTCCGCGGCAGGTGCTCGAGCATCTGCCCGATGGCGGCAATGGCCGGGATGCCATCCAAGAGTTCGATCACGTTTTGATGGGCTCGTGTGATGACCATGGTATGGCCCACGGGGCGGCAACCTTGCGAGACGACGCAATCCACCTGCAGCGGACCAGCCATGCCCACACCGACAAGCCCGGAGGAATAGATGTTCCCATTGATGGCCAGACGGGCCTGGCCTGGCCGGGTGATGCCGCTGGCCATGCCGCCGACCACCGGTGCCGCCGGAAACTCCTCCGAGCACGCATCCAGCAGTTGTACTACCGGGGTGGTGAAGGGATCGCCGAGAACCGCCAGCAATCGCAGGTCGGTTGGCGGTGCCAGCCGCGCGCGCAGGGCCTTATTATCGCGGAGAATATCCGCCCATTCATCCTCCGCCAGATGAAAAGGCTTGACGGTAATGCCGGGCAATGACATCGCCAGAGCGGAGACCGCAGCGGCCTGTTCAATTTCACGATCCACCCCGAGTACACTTTCGGCGGTGCAGGCCAGGAGCGTACGGGCCAAGAGTTGGTGCTGGAGCGTGGCGAGAACTTCCGGAAATTCCTGAACCAACTGGATGGTAACAAAAGCCACCACGAGATCCACGGGTGCACCCTGGAGCTGGGATTGTAATTGCTGGGTCAGGTCCGCGGCGAGAATTGCCGGTTTATCGGCAACACTGATGGCCGACGCGATACGCATAAAAGTTCCTTTCAACCACCATTTTGCTCGTCAGGACGAATTGCTGAAGCGGCGGATGATAAGCGTATCATTTTGGCCGCCGAAGCCGAAGCTGTTGGACATGGTAACATCCACTTTCGCCGGCCGCGCCTTATTGGGCACATAATCCAGGTCACATTCAGGGTCGGGCACGGCATAGTTGGCGGTGGGAGGAAGCATGCCATCACGAATCGCCAGCACACAGGTGATGGCCTCCACGGCACCGGCGGCGGCAATCAGATGGCCCATCATGCTCTTAATGCTGCTGATGGGGACTTGTTTGGCGTGGGGACCAAAAACCGTTTTAATGGCCTGGGTTTCCGTGGAATCATTTTCTTTGGTGCCGGTACCATGAGCATTGATGTAATCAATGTCTTCGGGCTTCATATTGGCGTCACGCAAGGCTTCGCGAATTGCCACTACCGCCCCGCGTCCTTCGGGGTGTTGATCGGTAACGCGATACGCATCGGCCGAACTGCCGTAGCCGACAATTTCCGCCAGAATGTTGGCCCGTCTTTGCTGGGCATGGGCCAGTGCTTCGAGAATCAACACCCCGGCACCTTCCCCAATCACAAAGCCGCTGCGCGTGGCGTCAAACGGACGGCAGGCCCGCGATGGATTGTCGTTGAGAGTGGAAAGGGCGGTGAGCCGGTTAAAACCGGTAACGCCAAAAGGATGGATCATGGAATGAGCACCACCGGAAATCATGACCTGGGCGTCACCGCGCCGGATGATTTCCGCAGCCTCGCCCAGAGCCTGCGTGGAGGCCGCGCAGGCCGTAAGACAGTTAAAAGTGGGGCCGCGGGCGTTGAATTCCATACTCAGATGGTTGGCGGTCATGCAGGGTTCCTGCTCAATTTCGCGCAGAGCGTTAAAGACACCCAAGGCACGTGTGCCCCATTTTACGGTATCCAGTCGAGAGGCGGCATCATCCCAACTGGATATGGCGGTGGTGGTAAAGGGCACAAATTCCAGCGCCGCATCGCCGCTGCCCAGATAAATCCCCACCTGATACGGATCAACAGCGGCGGCGGAAGGCGCGCCGGCTTCCGGCAAACCCGCCTGCGTCCAGGCTTGCCGTGCCGCTTCGAGCGAGAAACCCGTGGCCCGGCTGATTTCCCGGTGGCGGCCGGATTTCATAAAGCGCTCCGGCAATTGAAAGTTTTTGACTTCCGCGGCAAAGGTTGTCGGGAAGGTACGGGCATCAAACAACGTGATGGGCGCAATGCCGCTTTCGCCGGAGGTCAGACGTTTCCACACCTCCTCCAAGGTCTCTCCCAAGGGCGTTACCCAACCCATTCCTGTGATCACAACTCTATTACGCATTGATGTTACTCCGATACGCCGCATTTCCAGCCACGTCATTGGCCGGCTTTTGGCCATTTACCTGTATTTTTTCAGCAGCACGGTTGAATTTTGTCCGGCCATGGAACTCGCCGCCACCAGCACATGATGCAAGGGAGAATTCGTCTGGGGCGCATGCGGCACGTTGATGCCATCCAGCGGATGGAGCGTGTTAATGCCGGGGGGTACGGTTTGCTGATGCAGGGCCATGGCGGCGGCAACAATATCCAGAGCCTGCGAACCAGCGCCGCAATCTCCGGTGGCCCCCCGCAACGCCACCACCCACGGCTGGGGCCGCGACGAAACTACTTGATGAATGGCCTTGATGTCGGCGGCGTCGGCGGCTGGAATCCCATAACCCGGCGGAATAATCAATTGTATTTCATCCGGGCCAATCGCGGCTTCGCTTAAGGCCTTTTTCATGGCGTAAGCCATGGATTCACCGGTGGCATCGCATTGGCCTACGGGTTGGCCTGTGGCCGAAGCTCCCAACCCCGCAATCTCGGCGTAGATAACGGCTCCTCTGGCTCGGGCCATTTCCAGTTCTTCAATGACCAGCACGGCACCACCTTCGCCGATGACGGTGCCCGACGCGGCCTTGTCCAGCGGTTTGCAGGCCTGCGCCGGATCGTCATTGCCGGTGGTGGTCAACCGTTTCAGCAGGGACCATCGCATAAGCCCCACCGGATGAGTTACAGATTCGCATCCACCCACCAGGGCCACATCGGCGTTACCCCGCTGAATGGTGCGGCAGGCTTCGGTCAAAGCCAGGCCTGCGGAAGCCTGGCCGCAGGTAATGGTGTTGGAAGGCCCCTGGGTATCGTGAATGATGCTGACATGACAGGCCAGCATATTGGGCAGATATTTGAGTAACCACAACGGAGTGAGATTTTCCATACCGCTGGTTTTACCCGGCTCCGCCGGATGGCCCCAGGTGGCTAGATTGAGACTAGAGTCCGGATTGCGCGCCTTGATCAGGGCGCTGGTCATCTCATTAAGATCCGCACAGATCAGTCCCGCCCCGATATTGCAACCAACACGGGTGGGGTCCACCACTTTCCAACCTGTCGGTAGGGCTTGAGCGCCGCCAAATACTTCAACCATGCCCCGTGTCGCTAGGCGGGCACTGCGCACCGCTCCATCCGCGGCAACCACCGCAAGTTCAATATCACGGGCCATGATTTTGGTGGCTTTACGGTAACTTTTGGGCACATAATCGGAGGTCCTAAACGGTGGCACGATCCCGGCAACGCGGCTGGGAAAACCGGCGGCGTTAAAGCTGGTCAATGGACCTATCCCGGATTTACCGGACATTAAACCCCGCCAAAAATCCTCCGCCGACAAACCAAACGGTGAAACCGACCCCAGCCCGGTAATGACAACACGTCGCATGCAAACCTCTATCAGAGGGTGAAGCAAGCCTCACCCCTTCCAACAAACCAACCCGGTGATCCAATCAACCCTCACCCGGGTCTGCCTAAGTATACTCAACGTTGGTCTGGAAGCGAGATATAGGTCTGGGGTACGGCCCTGTCTGGGGCGGAACCGGTAAAAATATGCATATTGGCATGGCCAGCGGCCGGTTGGTGGCTGGGCCACGGCGCAGCGGTTCCCTGTTGGTTCGGGTACCCAGGCCCGAGGCCGTTAAGATGACGCCATGGCCGGCATAGATGAAAAAAAAAACCGGCCTGGGTTATACTACCATCGTTCCAGGATGTTGGAACCACCTGCGGCGCATTTTCCGATGTGCATCGGAACGCGGGGCGGGTATTGTCTGGAGATTTTCTGGAGAATTTTCATGTTCGACAAAAAAATCGTTTTCAATGCTTCTTTACCGCGATCCGGGTCCACATTGCTGCAAAATATTCTTGCGCAAAATCCACGCTTGTACTGTACCCCCACCAGTGGAGTTATTGATCTATTGCTGGCTTCCCGCAAGTTTTATACTGAATTGGCGGAATTTAAAGCACAGGATCCGGACCTTATGCACAAGGCCTTCACCAGCTTTTGCAAATATGGTCTCAATGGCTTTTTTGATGGTGCCACCGATAAACCCGTCTGCGTGGACAAATGTCGCAGTTGGTTTCACTACCATGAATGGGTCAACCAGTTTTACCCCAATCCCAAGTACCTGGTGTGCATCCGTGATCTACGGGCCATTCTTTCTTCCATGGAAAAACTTTTCCGAAAGAAACGCCATCTGGCGGATGCCGATGAGGTCACCGGCACCCTGACCATGATCACCATCAACAATCGGGTGATGCGCTGGCTCAACGGACCGCCGGTGGGCGTTGCCGTGGCCCGACTGGTTGAATCCATTCAGACCGGCGTGCTTAAAAACATGCATGTGATACGCTTTGAAGAGTTGACCACGCATCCCGATGAGGTTCTCCGTCGCGTCTACGCGTATCTGGAAGAACCCTACTTCCAGCATAATTTCAACCACATTGAACAGGCCACCAGGGAAAATGACGCCTATCACACCCAGTATGGGGACCATAATATCCGCGCTAAAGTTGAACCAGTGCCGCTGGACTATAATCAGGTATTGGGGCCGGAGTTGGCGCTGTGGGTAAAAAATAATTACGCACTGTTTTACAATACGTTCTATGCGGATAGAAAATAATTGTACCAGCCCGGCTAAACCGGTGGCCGTCTGAATTGGAGCGCCCATGCCCCCTGTTGTCTTGACCTGTGCCAATCCTTCCGATCAGCGCTGGGCGGTCATGAAGGCGGTGGATGTGCTTACCCGCGGTGGAATCGTCGGTCTGCCGATGGAAACGGTCTATGGCCTGGCCGCCCGACTGACTCAGCCACCGGCTATTGAACGACTGAAAAAGATAAAAAACATCTCTACCCACCCCGGCTGGGTGATTCATGTGGCGCAGGCATCGCAAACCAGTTTGTATATTTGCGACATGCCGTCCATGGCCGCACGCATCATGAAAAAAAGCTGGCCCGGCCCGGTGGCCATACAGGTGCGGGCGTCGGCTAAAGAACAAGCGGCTTTGGAAATGTTGATTCAACCGGCGGTCGCGGCGGAAGTTATCAGCGATGGCTGGATCACCTTCCGCTGTCCGGACCAGCCGGTAACCCGGGAAATTCTTGCCGCTCTGCCCGGGCCTACCGCCATGGTCGGTGCGGGAGAGCTCCAACCGGCGGGCGATGTGGGCGATATTCCCGCCCACATTGTGGACCAGCTTGATGTTTTGGTAGATGCCGGACCGGCGCGCTACCGCAAATCGTCCACGATTGTCCGGGTGGAAGCGGACCAATGGCAGATCATCCGCCCAGGAGTGATTGAAGAGCGTATCATTCATCGCCTGGCCGAGCAGGTGATCGTTTTTATCTGCACTGGTAAGACGTGTCGAGCACCCATGGCCGCGGGAATTGCCGGCACGTGGCTGGCACGGAACCTGGGCCTGGCACCGGCGGCGCTGCCACAGCACCACCTGGTGGTGGAGTCCGCAGGGTTGCATGCCGCCGATGGTCTGCCGGCCACCGCCGAAGCGTGCACCGCCGCGCGAGAGCTGGGTGCGGACCTGACCGCCCACCGGTCGCGGGCGGTGACCGTGGACCTGTTGCAGCGGGCGGATGTAATTTATACAATGACCCAATCGCATCGGGACGAACTTCTGGAACGTTACCCTGCGGTGGCGGATAAAACATTCCCGCTCGATCCCGAGTCGGATATTGCCGACCCGATCGGTTCAGAGGTGGGCCGGTATCGCCAGCTTGCCAAACGGCTGGAAGCTTTGATTGCCCAACGCCTAAGTGGAATCCTCTCATGAATATAGCTGTTGCTTTTGATCATCGTGGCGTACACAATCGCGAACACCTGCTCGCCCAGCTTCGCCACGCCGGCCACGAGGTGCTGGATTTCGGAACCGATGCCACCAAACCCTGTGATTATCCTGATTACGCCATTCCAGCTTCGCTGGCGGTGGTGCAGGGCCGCGCCCAGCGGGCCATTCTCATCGACGGAAGCGGCATTGGAATGGCCATTGTTGCTAACAAAATTCCCGGCATTCGTGCTGCCACCTGTCATGATGAATTAACCGCGGAAATCTCCCGCCGCTACAACGATGCCAATGTGCTTTGCCTTGCCGCGGATCTACTCGGTGAAGAATTGATTCGGCGAATTGTAAAGGCTTGGCTGCTGGCCGATTTTGAACAAGGCCGTCATACCCGCCGCATCGAAAAGATAACCGCGTTGGAACATCGTATTTTCAGTGATGTGGAAAAAGCCATGCGCGAAGCGGCCAAACTGGTGCCCGGAGCCACCGATCCTTAAGGCCTTCCATTAAATTCAGTATCCCGCCCGAAAGGCACAGCGCGGGGTGATGAAAACCGCGAGAATTGAGCAGGTAAAGGTGGCGCTACGGAAATCGATTCTGCTGCGCCTTGGGGGGCGGGGCGCTCAGTTGGTAATTTTGGATTTTGTTTGCCCGCCGGAAGTCCCGATTGATCGGGACGCCACGGTCTCCCGACGAATATCGGGACATTCGGGGCCGGGCTGGGCGATGGTGCAATCCCGATGCCTCGGGAGCTTAAAAGGTGGCGGACGTTTTCATCAGGCCAGGCATAGAGTCAGCCAGTATGCCGTCAGCGGCCAAAAGAACCAGCCGGAAAGTGTCAGGTTATTTTTGCCCGGTCCCTAAGTCGGCGATTCGCAGATAATAATTGCGGATGATCCGGCGATAGCCGGACGGCACTTTTTGCCTGGCAATATTCAGCAGCCGCAGTTGCTGCAGTGGTCCAAGGTGTTCCCATTCGGCTGGACTCATGCCCAAGGCCGTTACTTGTGGAGGTACCCTTGCGGTGCTCGACAGCGGTCCCGCGAGGCCGGTTCCGGCGCTGCCCGGCGCGCGGGCCAAAGCTGGACGGCTTGGTTGAGCGCTGCCGCTTCCAGGCTGGCCATGATTTCCACTGGCCATGGCCGATGGCTGGCCAGCCAATGCGTCAGCCAACGTGGCCCAGGCCCGGGTCAGCGATTGCGCTGCGGCAACCGCGGCTCCGGCATTGCCGCAGAGCGCTTGTGCCTGGGCTGCTAGCGCTGCCTGTACGTGTCGTGCTACCGCGGTCATCGTGCTCGAAGGGGTGGGGCCGGCGCGGCCCTGGCTGGAACCCGTTGCGGAACTGCCGGTCCCGGCCGGGTGCTGCCAAGGGGTGCCCCTCGACGCGCTATGCGCCAAGGCCGCAATTTCCCGGCTGGCCACACGCATGTGGGCCAAGGCCTGGCCCTGATGAATCTGAGCCTCTTGTTGATCCTGGGTGGATTGGGCCACAGCCGCCTTAGCTTGTGCCGTGTCGGCTCGTTGCATTTGTCGCAGAGCCGTTTCCAGATGCTCGGCGACATTTGGGGCACCGTCACGAGCTTCTTGTTGCAATTTTCGCCCTTGGGCAATGGCCCGGGCAATGGTCGCGGCAGTCTGGTGCTGAATGCTTTCCACCGCCTGCGGTCTCGGTTTTTGATGGGCCGCCGCCGTCCGTGCGGCCAGGGTGGCCTGCCGGCTGGCCAATGCTCTGGCCCCCATGGCTGCCTCGGTCGCCTGCTGCGCCAAGCGCCTCTGTGATTCAAGGCGTTGCGTCTGGTAGCCTGTGGCTTTCGCCAATTGGTGATAGGCTTGTTGTAATAAATTCGCCGCAGCGCCGCCGGATTGATGCGTGACTTGTTCCACCGCCCGATTGGCATCGGCCCTGGCCTGAAGCAGATTGACCCGCTCCCGCCCCGGAGGGTTTTCATTGAGCATGTGGCGCACTTGCCGCCGAAGGGTAGCCGCTGTCCGCACCATGCGGGGCGGCGATTGTGCCGCGTCTGCTTGTTGCACAGCGGCCGTTGCCGCTTGAACTTGGCGCGAGAGTTGATTCACGGATGCTTGATCACGTTGTGCTTGACTCGACTTTTGTTTGGCCACGGGCGTACCGGCCTGCTGGGCATACCGATCCAATTGGCGGGCCATGGCCTGCAGGGTTTGCACGATATTGTTACGTGCTTCCCTGGCCACGGCGGCATCGCCGGGGCTTTCCAGGGCGCGGCTTACAGCTTGCATCATCGCTGGGGTAACCGGTTGCGCCGACGTTGCGGCAATCATCAGCTTATAGCGTTGGTTGAAACGCGTTATGTGTCGGTTCAGAATCTGCTGTTGGTCGGCCAGATGTTCCAAAGCGCTCCGCTGGGCTTGCCGAACAATAGCGGGATGCAAATCAATGTTTTCCACCGCCTGTCGGCGCACAATGGTGGCTACTTGTTGGGCTAACTGGCTGATTTGTGCCGCCATGTGCTTGGCGGCCGGAATTTGCAGTGATGGATGTTGACGCAACAACTGTTGCAGTTGTTGGGACAAAGCCTGTTGGTCGTGGTAAGCGGGGTGGCGGGAACCGCTGTGGGCGAAGATTTGAGCGATGGCGTGCTGCCGACGCGCCAACCGGGCCAGCGAATTCTTCAAGGCCGCACGACCCTTGGCTTGATCCAAGGCGTGCAGCAGCCGCAACAGCGACGCTTGCGCTCGCTTTAGCCCCATCCGGCCGACCCGGGCCAACTCTGGCATGGAGATGGGCCGGGACTGATCCGCAGCCAGGCCGATTCGGGCCAAATCATTGGCGGCCACATACACCGGACCGCGGGCCACACGAATGGCTCGTGCTGCTACCGTGCCAAAATCGCTCGCCAAGAGAGTCTTGGCCTCTTGAGCCAGACTCTGCCCCGTCCGCAACACCCGCGTGGCCGCATCGGCCACCGCCGCCTTCCGTGCGGGATCCACCGCCCTGTACCTCGGCCAATCGACCAAAGGCCGCACCTGGGTACGGCCTGTCTTTACCGCGGTTAATGTCTGCACAATGGCCTTTCGCAACAACCTCCATAATTTGTTATCCTGCCGGGTTTGATATTGGTGCCGCAGGTGGGCATCCACGATAAGCTCATGGCGGGCGGTCATGGCAAAATGGGCTTGCGGCCGGGCATTGTCCAAGGCCTCCAGCTTATAATAAATCGTGTGGGCATCAGCTCGGCCGGCCGTCCGAAGCTGTGATTGCACCGCCATGATCCAACTGCTTTTAATGGCCTTGGCGGGCTTGGGCGGTAAGGCGATATTGACGCTTCGCGCGGAAGAACCATCGGTCCACACCAAAGCCCGGATCGCCGAAATTCCATAGCTGTCGGTAGCGCTAAATACCACCGGTACGTGATCATCAGGCCGTACCCGCACCGTTAAGGCGGGGGTGAGAATATGGATCGTCGGCGGCCAAGCCGCATCCACCGTCACCGGCCAAGGGTGTTTGCTGATCGTCTTGACTCCATCGCGATTGACCAGCACCACTGCATAAGTGGCGTTGTGCGTCAACACCAGCTTCGCCTGATATGTCCGCGGACCATAAGCCGTCAGCGCCAGCGTGTCCGGTGGACCGGCATTTGAGTTTACCACCAGCCGGCTGCCCACCGCCAGCAATTCGGTGGTATGAATAATCACCTGAACATGTGAACCGAAGAGTCCGTGGATGGCTCCGTTGTGGTCATGAATGATTCTTTCCGGCAGCCCGGTATATGCCGGAAAGCGGTACCGTTTTTCAAAGAAAGTAATAGTCGGCCCTTGTTCCACCGGGCCGGAATGTCGGTGACCGGATACGGCCGGTCCGCCGGCCGCCAGCCAGGGGAACACCGATCTTTGCACTCCCAGCGCCAGCGTTTGCGGCATCAGTGGCCAAAGGATGGCCCACGCGAGCACCAGCGGGGCGCACAGACCGGCCCAGCGTATCAATTTGCCGGTGGAAACAGCTTGCTCCGGATCTACAGCGTGCGCATCATCGGACGCCCGGTTGATAACATGATGGACCAGTTGCGGCGATCCCATAAATGGGTCCGGTGGTTTTTGAGCAAATTCCACAGCACTTAGGAAAAGTTCTTGCGATTGCGGTACGAGAGCATCCATGGTGGATGCAGCCGTCTGCAGATTCACCCTGCGCAGGGCTGGACCAAGTACCAGCAGACACAACCCTGCCGGAACCACCCACACCAGCAGAGCCAACACCCAACGCAGCGCCAGGGCCATGTGCGTGAATTCTCCCAGCAGGAGCACCCCGGCCAAGGCGACCGCCAAACTTACAAAGAGCACCCGCAACACCCCCAGACTGATGCGCACACTACGCTGCCGCTGCGCCACGCTTTGCAGCGAATCATGCAGGTTATCGGGCATCCGCCCTCTCGTTGCTGGATTGGAATTGCGAGCCATCGTTGCACATCCGCTTGAAACTGTCCCATGGCTTAACATCAATTATACCCGATATTGGGCCACAACAGGCAGCTCAACTTCAATGGCCGCGGGGGCACCGCTACTGCCGTGACCAGCGCTCTCCCCCGGTCAACAGCACGGCAATTCCGATTTAATAGGACGTACGCGATTTTCTCTTATTGTCAGGGCGGCAATCGGTCGAAAAGGGTACTATCACGCCCGGCACGGAGGCCCGGTCGAGAGGCCAGGGATCGACAGACAAAATTGTTTGGAAATGCCGGAGTAATGTTTGATGCCAGCCTCTTTGCGAATCACGCTTACCGATTCGTCATTTGCTTTACGCATGCTACCCGGCGGCGATGCCGCAACTTCCAATCTCACCGGCCGGTCTACCACAATTTTCGCTCCGCGCCATCGAATCTATGCTCATCCTACGGCGAACCCTCGGCTCCGGCAGAGCTCGCGGTGCCAAGCGCCGCGGCGATCGCCGAAACTCCTGGTTGCAGCAGGCACAGCCTCTGCGATGTGAACCCTTTAGAATCTAAACATTGATGTCGCAGTTGAGACCGTGGGAGGTTGGGGACGGGCTGGTTTTGGTCTGGTGATAGATGGCCTAGGTTCTACCCGCATTATGTTGGGCGCTGGGGAATTCGGCGATATGAATAACGGAGGGCTTGGTGGTATTTTTGGCGTGGAGGAGGCCGCTCTTCCACGGCCATCTCCCAGAGGTCCCGCTAGCCATCGAGAGATCGGGCCAAAGGGTAGTGTAGCCGGAAGCAAAGGAGATGTGGATGATCCTTTCCCCGGCCCAGCCGTACCTTCGCCGAACGTACGGAATTATCTTTGTCGGCTTTGCTGCCCGGCAGCCCCCTCCCTTGCGTTCCACCGTTGGTTCCCACCAAATCGCGTGTATCCACATCAATCGGTGTGCTGGTATCATTTGACCTGCCTTGACAACGAACCACGGCCCGCATAAATTATTTTGCGGGACAACCAAAGGAGATGGAGTCCTCCTGTAACCGCCCGGATCGAGATATCTGGGCTAATGACTCCTGGCGAATGTCGATGCGCTCGAAATGAGCTTGAATGCAAGCCATCGTCGAGGTGTTGGTAGCCGGGAATCGATAGTTGCGGGTACTTTACAGGCTCTGTCGGATCCCACTACACACGAAAATTTTTCACTCCGCAGCGACGCCGTAGCCACCCGATGGAATCGGTTGGTGGGTTCGTTGGTCATGGAGAATCGCTGCAATGCCACGGATGATCGCATATAACCTTTTGCAGGTGGCGGTGGTGTTGTTGGCCTCGCCGCTGGCGGTGGGCGTGCTCGGCCGGCTCAAGGAGCGGGTACAGTCCAAGCAGGGATCAAGTATCTTTCAGGTGTATCGCGATATTTGGAAGTTATTCCACAAAGATCAGGTTCTTTCCGATCAGAGCACTTGGATTTTCCGCTTCACCCCTTACCTGATTTTTGCAGCCCCAATTTTGGTAACACTGCTGATTCCTGTGCTCACAAGTTATCCCTTGTTTTTTGCTTTTATGGGGGACATGCTGGGGGCTGGCTTCGTCCTGTCGCTGGGCGGATTTTTCGCGGCACTGGCCGCCGTGGACACAGGCAATCCCTATGGGGCGATGGGATCCAGCCGCACCCGCATGGTCGGGTTTCTGGCTGAACCGGTCTTTATGGTGGTGTTTTTCACGGTCTGTTTTGTGGCCAATTCCACCATACCCTATATTGTCCAGCAAACGTGGGTGCACCCGCTATCCAATTTTTTTGATCCGTCGCACGTACTTATTGTGATTGCTTTTTTTATGCTTATTCTGGCGGAAACAGGGAAAATACCCGTGGATAACCCGTCCGGTCATTTTGAATTGGCGATGATTGATGAATCCAAATCGCTGGAATATTCCGGAGCGGGCGCAGCCTTGGTGAAATGGGGCGGCTGCATGAAATTTTTTGTGTTGCTCTGCGTGCTCCTCAATGTGCTCATCGCTCCGTGGGGCCTGGCTTCCGGAACGGGAATCGGCGATGTTGCCGGGGCAATTCCGCTGGTGCTGCTGAAAATCCTGGCTGCCATACTGGCAATTACTGTGGTGGAAAGCTCGCTGGCGAAGTTGCGGCTGTTCCGGATTACGGCATTTCTGGGCCTGGCGCTGGTGGTGGCGGTGGCCGCCATGCTGGCACGTATGATGCGCATCTGACCTGATGGAGAACCCGCCAATGGTAACGCACCCGATGATGTCCTGGCTCAACGCCTTGAATCAACTGATGGCTGGATTTTTTCTGCTGTGCAGCTTCGGGCTTATCGCGGCCGCCCAGGTAACCGGATGCATGCGCTTTTATGTTTTACAATCTCTGTTTCTCGCCTGTTCGGCGGCGTTGCTGGGCATGTTGGACCACAGCACCGAGTTATTTATAGTCGCCGGCATCTATATTATTGCCAAAGTGATCATGATTCCCGTGCTCCTTAAACGCACGGCTCGCGAGGCAATGATCGCCAGACGCGAACTCGTGCAGGTGCTCGGGGTACCTTCCTCCCTGCTCATTGCGCTGGGCCTTACCCTGCTCGCCTACTATATCGCCCTGCCCCTGACCGCCGGTGCCAACAGTGGCATCCGAACTGGTCTGCCCATTGGACTGGCAGCGGTTTTTATTGCGGTCTACACCATTACAGTACGGCGCGAAGCTTTGCCACAGATGCTAAGCCTGCTGGCCATTGAAAATGGGGCCTTCTTTGCAGGCGACGCCATTGCTCCGCATTTTCCGCTGATTGGCGAGCTTGCGGCGGTCTTCGATGTGCTGATGATCGTGTTGGTTCTGGGTGTGCTAAGCACACAGGTACACAGATCACTGGGCAATACGACGGTGGGTTCGCTGGCACAGCTTGGGGAGGATTAAAGACATGTGGATTGGCCTGACCTTGCTGTTGCCAGTGGTGGCGATATTGATCACGGCGCTGCCGGTGCGCGCCGCTGTCGCCGGGACGGCTGCGGCACTTCTGGCGGCGCTCAACGTGGCGGTGGCCGTGACAATCGCGGTGCAATTGGCTGCGCACTCGCCGGTAACTTTGGTACCGGGGTGGTTGGCCATTGATTCCTTTGGCGGAATCGTACTGTTGCTGGAAACATTCGGAGCCTTGACCGCCCTGCTGTTTTCCGTCGGGTATCTGAAATCGCCGCACATTTCAGACCGACGGCGCAAGCGGTATCTGCTGTGGCTTCACCTGTTCCTCCTGGCGCTCTATGCCATTCCACTGCTCAATGAACTGGCTTTGGTGTGGTTGGCCCTGACCTTGACTACGTTGTTTTCAGTCTTTCTGGTGAGCTTTGAACGTACTCCCGCAGCGTTGGAGGCGGGTTGGAAATATGCCCTGCTGACGACCTTGGGCGCGGCTTTGGCGCTGCTGGGAATGCTGCTGCTTTACTGGGCCCTTACCAGGGCCGGCGGCTCAGATTTCACCTGGCATGGGCTGACCCGTGCCGCTGGGAAAATGCCCGTCAGCATTGTCAGTCTGGCGTTTCTATTGATGCTGGTGGGTTTTGGCACCAAGGCGGCCTTGATACCGTTTCATGCCTGGCTGCCGGATGCTTACAGTCAGGCACCATTTCCGGTCTGCGCGATGCTGTCAATTCTCGAAAGCGTGGCAATACCATACGTAATTCTGCGTCTGGTTGGCACTCTTGGCGCTGTCCATGGCAGCCACGCCCCACAGTGGCTGCTGGCATTTGGCCTGGTTTCCGCCGGCGGCGCGGCGCTGCTGATTTTACAAACGCATGAATATAAGCGGCTGTTCGCTTATTCCACCATTGAAAACACCGGGATTATACTTACGGCGGGGGCGATGACCTCCAGTCATGTGAAGCAGGCGGCCCTATGGCAGATGATCGCTCATGGGTTCACCAAGCCGGTCGTTTTTTTGGCTGCGGGAATCATGTTCATGCTGGTCGGCAAGCTGCGTATTTCCGAAGTTCGCGGCGTGTTATCGAAATCGTGGGTGATTGGCTCGGTGGTCATGTTGGCTGGGCTGGCTCTGGCGGGAGCACCGCCCTTTGCGATCTTTTTGAGCGAGTTGGCGATCTTAAAAAACGGTATGATGGGCGGCCAGGCTTGGGTGGTGATGCTGCTGGCGGCATTTATGATCGTTTCATTTTGTGCCATCACCTATCACCTTTTCAGAATGGTTTTAGGCCGGACCCCCGAGGACTCCGCCCGGGATCGGCCGGTTATTGCCCTCGCTTGCAGATGGGCGCTGGTGCTGGCGCTGGTGCCGGTGCTGGTATTAGGTTGGTGGATGCCTCCATTTCTGCACCATTTAATAACGGGTGGTGCCGCAGCGCTGGGAGGAACGTCGCCTTGACCGAACTCTCACCCACAGCACTTCGCGGCTTTGCCGAGCAATGTCGGCACTTTGGCCCGGTGGAATTGCTGCCGCAATCGGATTCGCTGATGGCGGTGGTCAACTGCCCGGCCGCAGTGCTTAAACCTCTGGCGGAGTTTCTCGTCCATTCTCTGCATTATCGATTCGGATCACTGGTCGTGGAGGAGCACCCCACCCAATGGAAACTCATTTATCTGTTTTACCGCCACGAAGGCCCGTCGCTGGTGCAATTGTGCATATACCTGAAAGCGGACCATCCGCAGGTTGATTCCATCAGCATTAAAATTCACGCCGCCGATTGGCATGAACGGCAGGCGGAAGATTTGTTCGGGTTGGTGTTTACGGGCCATCCACGGCTGGGCGATTTTGTACTCCATGAGGAATGGCCGGAAGGTGTTAACCCCATGCGCACCGGGTTTAGCGCCACGCGGCCCATGCAGGAAAAAGTGGTTGATCCCGCCTGGCGGCCGGCGCGAATACTCGAAACGCCGGGAGCTTTTTTAATGCCCATCGGCCCGGTCTATGCGGACTATTACGAATCGGCCCAGTTTTTTCTGGAAACCGTCGGCGAAGATGTGCTGCGTTTGATTCCCCGCTTTTTTTTCAAATATCGTGGCGTGGAGAAACTTGCCCAAGGCCGGCCCTGGCAGCGGGTGCTGCTGATGGCGGAAAGATTTTCCGGCACTTCGGCCATTGCCCACGCCACGGCGCTATGTGGGTCGCTGGAACACATTTATCAGGTTCAGCCACCGCCGCGAGCCTTGAGTCTGCGTCTGATTCTGGCGGAAATGGAACGCATGCGCCATCACTTTGCGGTGCTCTCGGATATTTGCCACGCGTCGGGCATGTCGGTACCGTCGGCCCAGATGGATATTCTGGAGGAACAAGCCCTGCGTTTAAGCGGTCAGTGTGCCGGACATCGTTATCTCTACGGCTGGGTGACGCCGGGGGGGCTTAACCGGGATATGTCGGCCACCACTCTTGATACCATCGCCCGGGAAACGCGGCGTATGGCGGAAGCATCCGCCTCCATACACCGCTCGCTGCAATTTACCAGCAGTTTTCTGGACCGCTTCGAAGGTGTTGGGGCCATCAGCATGGCCGTGGCCAGGGAACTGGCTCTGGTAGGCCCCATTGCCCGGGCCAGCGGAGTAAGCACAGATTTGCGCATCATGTTGCCTTACGGCGGGTATGCCCAAAATGGTGGGCCTCCGGCGATGGTTGAACCGCTGGAACGCGAAGGTGATGGTTATGCCCGAATCCGCGTGCTTTTTGCGGAAATCCAGCAATCCGCGAAGCTCATTGACGCGGCGGTGGCTGCGCTGCCCACGGGGCCGGTGCGCGTGGAGACCGCCGGGGTGTTGCGCCAGGGCGCATTTGGATGGGCCGAAGCTCCCAACGGCGCAGCCTTTCATTATCTTCGCCTGGACGCTCAAGGATGTGTACAGCGGTACCAGATCGCTACACCGTCGTTTGCCAATTGGCATGGGTTTCATATTGCGGCGGAAAATTTTGCCTTCCAGGATTTTCCCATCATGATGGCTAGTTTTGGACTTTCCATTGCGGAATCGGACCGTTAGGAGATTAAAGCCATGTTCGGATGGTTTGTTAAAGGTGCCACGTCCCGGGTAAAAACCACGCGTTATCCCGCGCGCGACGAAACTGCGCTTGGCGTTACCCCTGGCCGTCCCGTAGAGACCACTTGTGACAACGAATTACTCGCCGTTGACCTGGCCGCCACCTGCCCCACGGACGCAATCAAGCCCGCATCGTTCAAGACCACCGTGGATATTTCTCGCTGTGTACACTGCATGGCTTGCACACGCGGCGAAAATACCATGAGATGGCAAATGGATTACCGCTGGGCCAGGTGGGTTGGCAACGACGCGGGACGTGCCGCCCGCCACCGCCCGTTTCAAAAATCGCTCCATATTCGTGTGGTGGATACCGGTTCCTGTGACGCGGTCATCAGCGAAATCAAACAGCTTGCCAAGCCCTATTACAACATGCACCGGCTCGGCTTTTTTATCACCCCCACGCCGCGGCACGCCGATGTGCTTATGGTTACCGGGCCAGTCACCAGCCCAATGCGGCTGGCTTTATTAAAAACCTACGCTGCTATGCCCGAGCCGAAATGGGTGATCGCGGTGGGCAATTGCGCCATCAGCGGATGTGTTTTTGCTCCCAGTTTTATTGCCAACGGGTCGGTGGCGGATGTTATTCCCGTGGATGTACACGTGCCCGGCTGTCCGCCGCCACCGCTGGCTATTTTACATGGCCTGCTGCTTTTAACTGGGCGTGAGACCGAAATGCAACCCATTGACCAGCCTCTCGGAGGTCCCCCATGACCAACATGCCGGTGCTGTTTTTTCTCGCCATGATTGCTTTGTGCATCACCGGAGCGGCGCTTTCGGCGTGGGTGGCCCAGCACCGCATCGGCCCATTGCTGGCGGTGACCGGATCCCTGGCATCACTGATGATTCTGGCCTGCGCAACATCCGTTTTGATCACCCGGCAACCGATGCAAATTGACCTTTGGCATTTGCCGCTATTGGGATTGCTGCGCCTGCGGTTGGATACCGTATCGGCGCTGTTTGTGCTGGCCCTGGGCATTTCATTTTTACCGGCGTACCTGTTCTCTAAAAGTTATATGAACCGCTATCCAGCGCATTACAACATTCGCGGCTTTGGAATGTTTTTCCATCTCCTTCTGATGGCCTGCACGCTGGTTCTCGCCGCCGGCGATGTAATTACCTTTCTGTTCTCGTGGCGATTGATGTCAGCATTGGCAACTTTCCCCATCACCTTGGAACATCGCCAAGATGAGCATCGGCGGGCCGGATACCTTTTTCTGGCCATGAATGAAGCGGGAATTATTCTCGCCACCGTTGGTTTGCTTTTGATGACTGCCTGGGCGGCGGGCCATATCGGATTTACGGCGTTGCACCAGGCCATGGAGCATATTCAAGCCGGAGGGCGCTGGGCGATTTTTCTCATGATCTTTGCAGGCTTTTCCGTCAAAGCCGGATTGGTTCCCGTCAGCTCCTGGCTGCCGCGGGCACATCCGGTGGCTCCCGCCAATATGTCCGCCGTTTTATCGGGATGTATGCTCAATTTTGGCATCTACGGCATCATCCGTTTTGACGCCATCATCATGGCTCCCGCCACGGCGGGACCGGGTCTTGTTGTTTTGGCCATCGGAGGCATCTCGGCTCTGTTGGGTATTTTATACGCCACCATTGACAACGATCTCAAACGCATGCTGGCCCACAGTTCCATTGAAAATCTGGGCCTTATTGCGGTGGACATTGGCGCGGGAATGGTTTTCGCGGCCTATCACATGCCGGTGATTGCGGCCATTGCCTGGGTGGTGGCCATTTACCATCTGATCAACCATTCCGCCTATAAAACGCTGCTGTTTCTGGGCGCGGGGGCCATCGACCATGGCACGGGCACACGTGACATGAACGCTTTGGGCGGACTGCTCAAACGCATGCCGGTGACGGCGGCGTTGTTCTTGGTCGGGGCTCTGGCTATTGCCGCCATGCCGCCGTTGAATGGCTTTGTCAGCGAATGGTTAACGCTGCAAACAATTTTGCGCTCCACCGAACTCGCATCGCGCTTCAGCCGCGTGATTTTTGCGCTCTGTGGAGCCGGCTTGGCGTTGACCGCGGCATTGGCCGTTACCTGTTTTGTCAAGACATTCGCGATGAGCTTTCTTGGGTTACCCCGCAGCGATACCGCCCGCACTGCCGTGGAAAGCCCGCAATCCATGCGCGTGGCCATGGGGGTACTGGCCGTTATTTGTATCGCCCTGGGCCTTGGAGCCACATGGGTGATTCCGCTCGTGGACCGCTCCATGTTTCCGCTGACCCATCAGTTGGCCGCCAATGCCCTGGTGCCGCCGTTTTTTACATTGCAACACGGCAATGCTCAATTCAGTCGGGATTTTCTGACCGGTTTTGAAAAAATCGGGGCCGATCTCGGCAAAGGGGTTGTGCCGGCGCGTGGCTTGGTTATTCTCCATCAGGGCAAAGTCGCCAATCCGGTGGTTTATGCCATGTCTACGTTTTATATGGCGGTGGTGCTGGTCGGGATCATGTTGATCGTCTATCTCCTGGTGCGCCTCACCACAAGGCGACGCACGGTAAGCATCAGCGAACCTTGGGCCGCTGGATTACGTCGCCTCTGGCCGGATATGTCCTACAGCGCAACAGGGTTTTCCAATCCGGTCCGGATCATCTTCAAATCCATCTTCGGCCCCGCCCAGCGCGAAGATTCTCAAATTGCGGTGGCCGGCCATTTCCGCACGGCCATCCGCAGACCTCCGCGAGACACCTACATCGTAGATCGCATATTCCTGCGGCCCCTGGTTGGCGGGGTAAAAGTGCTTGCCGGATTGATGGCCCGTCTGCACCGGCCGGCGGTGGTCAATGCCTATGCGGCCTGGGTGTTTATCGTGCTTCTTTTTGTGCTGGTTATGAACCGTTTATTTTAGGATAGTTCCATGGCCGGCCTTAACGAAAATCATCGGCGACACCTGCTGCTGACATTTCAGCACGTGGATGAAACCCTGAGCCGGACCTATGCGGCAGTCCGTCAGGGCCAAAGCGATTCTCCATTCCAGGCATTGAAGTACGATATCACACTCGACCAGGATCGCCTTATCGCCGCGTATCTTAACGAGTTACGTCAGGCCATGGCCAGAATTATCCACACCCATGGTATGACCATTCCCGAACCGCAAATCAGTGCGCTATGGGCATTTCGCAACGCGCTCCTGGGCATCAGTAATACCATTGAAGAGCTGCGCCCGCAGTATATGGCCGGTTATGGCCCCGTGGATGAATCCGCCAAGGCGGACCTGCAAACCATTTCCGCCGAGCTTCTCAATATCTTGGATCAACTGGGCCAAAGCCTTACGGAAGCACCAGGCCGTGATAAATGAGATCGTCCGACAACTGACCAGCGTCCGCGATCAGGCCGGGGTGCGGCCATAAATTGTGGCAATATCCCAATAACCAGTACCAACTCCCATATTTAACGGGGATTCCTGGGAACGCGGGTGTCCTCACCCGCCGTCGATCCAAAGTGGCCCTTTGCCCAGCAATATCAATAGCCGCTCCAGAGGTGGCTTTTGGTTTAAGTGCCACAATTTATGGCCGCATCACCTCCTTGCGATTTATCCAGCAGAAGTTAAGCTACCCTCTGAATTATCCTCGACACCCTTGGAAACATTATGCCCACACTCGACTGGATTGGTAAAAAGGCCGTGGTGAACCATCACCGGGAAGTGCCGTACCGTCTGCTCAAAGCCGAGCCGGGGCTTTCGGTCGGCGACCCGGGAGCGGGGAACCTGTTGGTGCAGGGGGACAATCTGCAGGCGCTCAAGGCGCTGCTGCCTTATTATGCCGGTCAGGTCAAGTGCATTTACATTGATCCGCCGTATAACACCGGCAACGAAAATTGGGTTTATAACGATGCCGTCAACGCCCCGGAGATCAAGAAATGGCTGGGCCAGACGGTGGGCAAGGAAGCGGAGGATTTGTCCCGGCACGATAAATGGCTTTGCATGATGTATCCGCGGCTGCAACTCCTTCACCAGATGCTTCGCGAGGATGGGGCGATATTTATCAGCATTGACGATAATGAACATGCGATGCTCGTCGCGATGCTCTACGAAATTTTCGGATCCCAGAACCACATCTGCTCCTTTGTCTGGCAGAAAAAGCACACCGTTGCGAACGATGCGCGATACGTCTCCGACAACCACGATTTCGTTGTCTTTTTTGTAAAGCGTCGGGACTCCTTCAAGATCAACAAGTTACCGAGAACCTCAATCGCGGACGCCCGCTACACCAACCCCGACAACGACACCCGCAGCCCTTGGGCCTCCGGGCCGTGCCACGCGAAAACCCCGAACGAGAAGGACATTTACGAGGTAACGACGCCGTCGGGAAGAAAAATTTGGCCGCCGAATGGCACAAGTTGGAGGTTCTCTCAATCCAAATTCGCCGCGCTCGTGGCAGACAACCAAATCTGGTTTGGGAAGAAAGGCGACACGGTTCCGCGGATCAAGCGGTTCCTGACTCAGGTGAGCGACGGGATGGTTTCACCGACAATCCTGACCAGGGACCACGTGGGGGACAACCAGGAAGGGAACCAAGAGGCCTCTGAACTTCTCGGCAAAGGGAGATTCGCCAGCCCAAAGCCCACGCGGCTGATCGAGCGGTTCCTTCACTTGGCCACCGACAGGTCTTCCCTGATCCTCGATTCTTTCGCAGGTTCCGGGACCACCGGTCACGCGGTGATGAAGCTTAACGCCGCCGATGGCGGAAACCGGCGTTTTATACTCGTGGAAATGGAGGAGAATATCGCCCGGAACATTACCGCCGAACGGCTTAAACGGGTGATTCCAACATTTACGTCCATGCCGACGGGGCCTGGCCAGGAGACCAGCAAGGGCGCCGCGCCAGCACCGGGATTTCAGT
>JABEVA010000204.1 GCA_013044065.1 Phycisphaerae bacterium | reverse complement strand
GTTCTGTCGCATCCCGTCGGCACGTGCATCTGTTGCGCTCCCGAGTGGATGCGATTATGGTGGGAATTGGTACCGCCTTAGCCGATGATCCAGTGCTGACCGCCCGACTGCCCCACCTTAAAAGGCCGCCGCGCATTGCCACCCGTGTGATCATGGATCGGGAATGCCAATTGCCATTGACTTGCCAACTGGTGCGCACCGCCACCATGTTCCCGGTTCTGTTGCTGCACGGAAAGCAGCTAAAGCCGATGGCTTTGGCCCGCCGCCAGCGACTCCTCCAGGCTGGAGTGGAAATGTTGGCCCTCGACGTCGATTCCCATGGCCGCCTGAACCTGCACAGCGCCCTAAAAGAGCTTGGTCACAGAGGCATGACCAACGTACTTGTGGAGGGCGGTCCACGCCTGATGGCTTCGCTGCTGGCCGATCATCTGGCCGATGAAATACACGTCTATATTGCGCCTGTCATCCTGGGCGATGCCCAAGCCCGCCATGCCGTGGAAGGCCAGATCGTACGCCGCCTGACGCACGCCAAGCCAGCAGAAATTATCACCATGCAGCGCTTCGGGCCGGATGTGCATATCGTCCTGCGTCCGCCCGCTTCGCTACCATCAGCCACTTAATGGATCAGGCCGGCGACTAATGCCCAAGACGGAAGCGCCGGGATTGAATGGTCAGTGCGTAATCCAGAGCAGGCCTATAAAGTGCCATCGTGCGCGGCCAACCCTCAGATCCGTAACGGCCATATCGCACGGTTAAAATATCACCCGCATGACGACGCACCAACATCTGCCGTAAGCGACCCGCCAATCCCGAAAACTGCCAGATGATGATATCTCCCCACGCATCTCGGGCCACAATTTGAGTCTGATGTCGCCCCAATCGCACAGCCCCCAGACTGGGCGGTGAGCGTGTGGCCAGCGAGACATCGTGGCTTATCGCCAGGGCGAGATGCCTGGAAAAGCCGGGTTGCAAATGCAACAGATGCACACCGGCCCAATTCGCACGCGATTCAAAAAGCAGCCGCCCATTGGCCTTGGCCACGGCCAGACGAAAACTCCATGGCGTGCGAAAACGCCATAACCCCAGTACTCTTACGTGTTGATCGGCTACTACCAGCATCCCGGTAAAGAGCCGCGATGATGGCCTCGGCCACTGGGCCAAGGCATGTGAAACAACCGCCACCTCCGGCGCTGGATCTGGGCTGTGTTTCATTTTGGGAGGCACGATGGCCGTGCATCCAGTCAGTAGCAGTACCGTAGCCGCCATCATCGGCGGGAAATAGCTCCGCGCGGGCACAAACCTGACCGTCACGGCATCGGCCGTTTGCCTGGCACCGTATGGCCGCCCTTTTTCCATTTTATAGCGATCCAGAGGCATGGTAATGCTTAATACCCTGCGGCAAGCCCACCTCCGGAACGTAACCCAAGGCGGCTCCAGCAAGCGAAATATCGGCCTCCGTGTGCTTCTGAAAAAAATCGTACGGATTGGGAAAATATTCCGGCTCTAGATGGGTTTTAAGGACGTTGTTAAGTTCACCAACCACGGTGTTAAAACTTTCCGCCTTCCCACTGCCGACATTGCATACGTGGCAACCCTGGGACTGCATGGCCAGGAGATTGGCCGAGAGTACATCGCCAATCCAGACGAAATCACGCTTCTGCCCGCCATCGTGAAAGATTCGCGGACGCTTTCCATTTTTCATCTGCTGGGCGAGTTGATAAATCATGGAGGCAAATTTGCCCTTGTGCCCTTCTCCCGGTCCGTACACATTAAAATAGCGCAGGCCGACAATAGGCAGTTTCGTTTCCTGGTGCCACCGCCGGGCCAGATGTTCCATGGCCAGCTTGGAATAGCCGTAGACATTCAACGGCGCAGGCGGCATGGATTCACGCATAGGGGCCGGAGAATTCCCATACACCGCCGCCGACGACGCCCATACCACCCGGGCCTTCCACTGAGCGGCCCATGCCAGTACCGTGCGAAACCCTTCCAGATTGTTACGCATCATGGCGAGTTGATCCGTTACGGTGGTATCCGTAATGGACGCTTGATGACTGATGATGTCGAAGCGACCTGCCGGCATGATATCGCACCCGCCCGCCACCACCTGCCCCCGGAAGTGGACCAAGTTGCGGAAACTACCGGATGAAAAATTATCCAGCACCACCACCTCGTGGTCTTTTTGCTCCAGGGTGTGGGCCAAATTGGATCCAATAAATCCCGCGCCGCCCGTTACTAAGATTCTCATGCCATATCACCTTTATAATCACCGGGTACACGCCGTCCGGCAGCTTGACAACTTTTACCGCCCATCGGTTGCGGCCGGCTGCTGTTGTGTCATGCAGTGTAACGTGCCCAAGCCCCAGGCCATATCGCGGCAATACACGGGTATCACCGGACGATCGGTAAAACAGGCCTCCAATACCTTCAGTGCCACCCCATCGGCGGGATCATTAAAGACCGGCACCAGCACAGCGGCGTTGCAGACATAAAAATTGGCGTAACTGGCCGGCAGACGCTGTCCATCAAAAATCACTGGCTTGGGCATGGGCAATTCGGCCACGTCAAAGGGATGCCCACGATGATCACGCATTTTTTTCAGCCGACGCATATTTTCCGCCAGCGGTTCATGATTGGGATCCTGCCTATTGGACTCGACACACGCGACAATGGTGGATACACCAGTAAACCTGGCGGTGTCATCAATATGACCATGGGTATCATCGCCGGCTATTCCCTGCCCTAGCCACAACACTTTTCGCACCCCCAGAAACTCACCGAGTACCTGTTCCACCGCCGCCTGATCCAACCCCGGATTGCGCTGTTGCACGGACGAAAGCAGACATTCTTCCGTGGTTAAAACGCAGCCCGATCCATTCACATCTATGCTCCCGCCTTCAAGCACAAAACGCCGTGGTTTGCCATCCGCCCCCCTCACCATCGGCTGGTACAAGAGCAAATCGGCTTGGCGGGCGATAAAACGCGGTACGTGCTGATCCAGAAGATAATTTTTGTACTTCGCCCAGGCGTTGAATTGCCAGCCAACCGCCGCCACCCGGGTTGTGGCACCCCGGCTACGGCGCACCATGGATGGCCCGGAATCGCGGGTCCAGATGCGATCCGTCGGGCAAATGTGAAAGCGGACGTTTTCCGCCTCGTGCCCCTGGTTTCGATTTAAGATTTTTTTTGCCAGCGAGCGCTGGGCGGCAT